>QIJL01000425.1 GCA_003232435.1 Flavobacteriales bacterium
GCGGTTCGATAAGCTGGCCAGAAGATATGCCGCTTTCGTCTCCCTGGCCATAATCTGTCGATTTCTTAAGATTTATGTCAACACTACCTAGTTAAAACTATGTCCGCCAGTTGGCGGATTCGTAACTGTTCAGCTGGTATGAGTTATGGGTTATGAGTTATGAGTGAAAAGTAATAAGTAAATAGTAATAATGCGAATCAAGGGTTGAAAACTAATACTGATTATCGACAGATTACAATTGTAATTACAACAGCTGTAACTGTTCAGCCGTTAGGCAGGCAGGAAAAATAGGCCATAACTCCCGAAGTTTCCTTTAGGTTTGTTCTTTTAAAAATCATATGATTATGATGTTTAAAAGAGGGGGTCCGGCTCGCGTTAGGGATAGAAGCGGCATCCTTTTTTGCTTTTTTTAGCAAAAAAGATATAGTGGATAGCCCGACCCGCCTGAGGCGGGGAACGCCCAAGTAATGATAGCCAGGGCTAGTTGCCATTAAACAACACTTCGGCTGAACAGTTACGCGGATTCTACAAATTTCCGGCAAGTGAGCAGTATTCAGTATTTTACTGACTACTTGCCTATTTTGAAGTAAGGGAACTTCATTCCCTATTTTAAACCTATTGTACTTCCAGTGCATAGGAGTGGTTTAGTTTCATTCCTGTCAAGACGGGAGTCTTTTTATCAGTTCTCGACTTGCACTTTGACTGCGCTCAGTGTGACAGCTCGAACTGATAGCGTCAATCAACGCCAACTATTTTACTTCTTCGCTCAAAAAGAAGGTTGTCTTTCCAAACACCATCTAATTTCCCGACTTTTTCGCGTTTTCCGATAAATCGAAAACCGACTTCTTCATGCAATTTGACGCTTCCCTCATTTTCGGGGAAAATTCCTGATTGCAACGTCCAAAGGCCTCCTTTTTCGCTTTCCTCGATCAATGTTTCCATTAACTTTTTTCCAACTCCAAGACCTCTGTTATTTTCCCCGACATATACGCTAACTTCCCCGATCCCGCCATAAACACATCGACTGGATACTGGAGAAAGTGCCGCCCAGCCCAATATTTCATTTTCTTTGACGGCGACCGATCTACATGACTTCAAGTGGGCCGAATCCCAGTCCGCGTAGGTGGGAATTTCTTTTTCGAAGGTCGCAAAACCGGTCTCTAGGCCTTCTCCATAAATTTGTGAAACGGAAGACCAATCATCGACTTCCATTGGCCTAATTAGAATTTTAGCAGAATTATCCATGTTAGCAGCAAGTTATTTTTGTACGATATGCATTCCAAATTTGTCTTGGTTTTTCGAGCATCAGTATAAAATGTAACAGTGCCAATACAATCGCCCCAGGTATAACATTTATGCTCGTGAAAATAAATAAATCTTGAGCGGGAGAGGCCACAAACCGATTAACAAAAACTATCGAAGAACCGGACATTTCGATTTTCAGGCTTAGTACTAAGATGATCGCGGAAAAGTGAAAAGCATTCGAAAAAAGATGCACGATATACTCCCATTTCGGAAGGCCTCCCATAAAACTGCGACTTTCTTTTTCGGAATATGCGTCAATTCCCAAGACGATCAGATCTAGCAGTACAAGTACAATTCCTACTATAAAACCTGCTAAGCTCGTTTCGTTAATAAATAAGAACCATATTATCAACGGGAACAGCACGGCTCTAATGGTATGTGTCTTGTGTTCAAAAATACTTTCATCACGATTAAATAGCGAGTACTTAAATGTGCAGATAAAAACCGTCGTAGGTCGCCAGAATCATAAATAAAATAAGACAGGTCGTGGCCAGAAAGAATAGAATTTCCATAATTTATTTTTTTGCTATTTAACAACAAGCACTATCAGGAGCGCAACGATCTTCCTTGTTTTCACCGGTATTTGCTTCGGCCGGAACCCCACATTCTTCTTTGGCTTTACAATCGGTTTTTTCAACACCCAATTTTAGGATCAAGTTTTCTCCCTCGGATAAGTAATCATTTACAAAAAGCTGTGCCGTATGAAAGTCGGGGTTGCCGTATTCGAACTTTACCTCGACTTCTTTTTCCATGGGTTTTAATTTGTCGACTTTATTCAGAATTCCCAAGGCCTTAAAAGCCGACATATATTCTTTTTTATCGAACTCCTTCGGGCTTTCCCAAAGTTGAATGATCGTCTCTTTCCAAAAATCGGAACCGGTGCCACAGTCAACAGAATCTATGGTCACATTTTTAACCTCTGTAATATGGTAATTGGCTCCAACGGTTTTCCCCTCTTTATATTCGAAGAGTAGATTTTTGTCGGCATTCTCTCTTAACAATGATAGAAATTCTTGTGTTCGCATAGCTGATATTTTAGCAACAATTAAATTTAGTGGTATTGAAGAAAGAGTTCAACAATTCTTGAACTTCTTTCCATTTTGCGAGATCGATACAGTAGCATACTTTTTTACCGTCGATTTCGCCGTGTATCAAATCGATACTTTTCAGTTCTTTTAAATGTTGTGAAATCGTGGGTTGGGCCAAACCGATTTCTTCGACGATATCATTACAGATACAGGCCTCTTGCCGACTTATGTACTGCAAGATCGCAATACGGGCCGGGTGTGCCAATACCTTGAGAATATCGGCAAGCTGATTTTGCCTAGTTGTAAATATTTGTGATTTGGTAACTCCCATTTAATATTTATATATCGCAATATTACGATAATAAACTAAAACAAAAAAGTCAAATCGTTTAAATTTGACTTTTTTAGGTTTTTAGAACCAAGGTTTTTTGCCGACCTGGTAGGTCTGGTAGAATTCTTCATCTGACTTGGTCAGATATATAATCCCCTCGATTAGACCGATTATCATCGGTATATAAATTAAAAAAGCACCTATTATGAGACAAACCAATACCCATGAAACTATAGTTGCCCCCAACAAAATAAATCCTTCCTTTTGATAACCTAAGATGAACTTATGCACCCCGAGCGACCCCAAAATAATTGCAAGGACCCCTGCCAATACTTTCTTGTTCTCCCCGCTGTTTTTATCAAAAGCGTCCTTGACACCGTCGGTAAATTCGTTGGCCGTCTTTTTGGCCTCATCGGCAAAATCACTTGCCGCCTCTTTGGTATCCTCGGCAAATTCACTGGCTTTTTCCTTTGCATCCTCGGCAAATTCCTTTGTTGCTTCTTTCGCGTCATCCAATTTCTCACCAGCCTTTTCGCCAAAATCTTTAGCTGCCTCTTTGGCACTGTCAAAAGCGTCCTCGGCTTTGTCGCCAAGATTCTCGGCACCCTCTTTGGCCCCATCCATGGCATCTTCTGCCCTGTCGCCTAAATCCTTGTTTTCATCTGACATAATTGTTCTTAATTTGGTTGTTTTACAATGATTTAAATGTAATCATTATTTCCATATTAAAGAAAGGCCTTGTCGATAGGTTCCCAAAGCTCTAATTTATTTCCTTCGGGATCTAAAATCCAACCGAACTTACCATAATCGTACTCTTCTATTTCACCTACTATGGTTACCCCTTCGTCTTTAAGAGCAGCCAAAAGTTCAATCAAGTTTTCCACTCGAAAGTTCATCATGAACTGCTTTTTGCTCGGTTGAAAATAGGTGGTGTCTTCTTTCATCGGACTCCATTGCGTAGAGCAATCGTTGCCTGCCGCGTCTTTCCACCAAAATGTGCAGCCCCATTGATCCGTATTCAGACCTAATCGTTCTCGATACCATTCCTTTATTTTATCGGGATTCTCGGTCTTGAAAAAGAACCCCCCTAAGCCTGTTACTCTTTTTTTCATAAGTACTATATTTTTTGTCATTCCCGTGAACCTGCCTGCCGGCAGGCAGGTTCGCTCAGGATAGACTCCGGCCGGAATCCATTATTGCTTATTTCCTGATAGCCGGAAATCTATTTCTTTTCTTTGTTGTCCGGCAAACTTTTTTGAAACCTGTATCAATAGCTGTAATCACTGATGATCTGTGGTAAACCAAGGCTCGGCACCTTGCTTTGTTAGATTTTGGACGATGTTCTGAAATAGCTAAAAACACTTTGCTTTCAATATTGATCCCCGATCGGTTACAGTTTGGTCTTACGTCTTATGTCTAGTAGCGCAGCGGTCTAG
>QIJL01000226.1 GCA_003232435.1 Flavobacteriales bacterium
GGAGATAAAAATGCAACTCAAGCACGAAAAATCCGCCGCCTTGCTCGAACGTTCCAAAAAGGTACTGGCAGGTGGCGTTTCTTCCGAATTTAGGAAATTCAACCATCCGCATGCACTATTCTACGAGCGTGCGGAGGGCGTCTACACCTATGACGTGGACGGCAATGAATATCTCGATTTTACGTTGAGCCAAGGCCCGATGATCGTCGGCCATTCCCATCCACATGTCCTAAAAAGAATACGGGAATATTCTGAAAAAGGCCAACTCTTCGCAGGGCAGCATATTTTGGAGATAGAGTTGGCGGAAAAATTAAACAAGCACATTCCCTCTGCGGAATTAATGCGCTTTTGCCTCGATGGATCTACAGCTGTACAGACCGCACTTCGTGTTGCTCGGGCAAAAACAGGCCGAAATAAATTCATACGTTTCGAAGGCCATTATCACGGTTGGTTGGACAATGTTTCATGGGGATTGACCTTGGATAAAGAGAAAATGGGTACAAGAGAAACCCCCACTCCCCTGCCCTGGACTTCAGGAATCGCCGAAGGCGCGAAGCACGAATTCATCCTCCTCCCTTGGAACGATTTAGAACTGGTCAAAAAAACCATGGCCGAAAACCGCAATGAGGTTGCGGCCATTATTACCGAACCCATAATGTGCAATAGTGGGTGTATTTTACCGGAGGAAGGCTTTCTTCAGGGCCTGCGCGAAATTTGCACCCAATACGATTCCGCCCTAATTTTCGATGAAGTCATTACCGGTTTTAGAACGGGATTGGGGGGTGCCCAAAAATACTATGGCATTACCCCCGACCTTTCAATTTTTGCAAAGGCATTGGCAAGTGGTTATCCTATTTCGGCAATTGTAGGTAAAAAAGAATGGATGCATGTGGTAGCCGAAGGAAAGGTAATTCATGCAGGTACGATGAACTCCGCCTGCGCGCTTATAGCCGCTGCACTGGGGACCATTGAAGTTCTGGAACAAGAAGGCACCCATGAGCGTATTTACGCCCTTGGCCATCGATTGATGGAAGGTTTACGAAAAGCAGCTGAAGAAACTGGGCAAAATCTCTTGGTCCAGGGGTTGGGCCCTATGTTCCATACCGGCTTTGCAAACGTGTCTAAAGTAAAGGAGTTTCGGGATTTAGATGCTTATGAGCAGCCCAAATCGAAATTGTTCGTTCAAGGCATGCAACAACGGGGCGTTCGAATTATCGGCAGAGGCCTATGGTACATAAGTGCCGTTCATGAAGAAAAGCATATAGATCATGCCTTGGAAATGGCAAGGGAGACCCTCTTGGAATTAAAATAGAAAATAATCGAGATATTTCAAAACAGTCTCTAAGAATGCAAATAATACATCTCAACAAAATTGCCCGTCTATGGAACTAAAAAATAACTCGACCGTTGGAATAGTCGGCCTCGGTCTAATGGGGGGCAGCATTGTTGCGGCTTTATTGATAAGCAATCAAAAAGTTGTGGCCGTTGCACCGATAGTCTCCGATTTGGACAAAGCCGCCCCCGATCGTATCAGGCATTATTTAGAAGAATGTCTCCGAGAAGGACTGACCACGAAAACACCGGATGAACTATTGGTAAACATTACCTATACCCCAGATTACGCCCAACTCGAAAAGTGTTGGTTGGTCATGGAATGTGTTATTGAAAACCTTGCGGTAAAGCAAGAAGTCTATAAAAAAATAGAAGCATGCGTTTCCGATGAAGTAATCATTACCTCGAACACCTCGGCAATACCGATAAGTATGTTACAAAACCATTGCAGGGTGCCAGAACGTTTTTTTGGAATGCATTGGGGCGAACCTTCATACACTTCCTTTTTTTTAGAAATCATATGCGGGGAAAAAAGTCCGGTCGAAATTGGGGAACAATTGTGTGCCGTTGCCAAACAATGGGGCAAAGAACCCACATTGGTACGTAAGGATATCAGGGGCTTTATTACCAATCGAATCATGTATGCCATGTATCGGGAAGCTTTTAACTTGGTGGAAAATGGCTATGCTACGATTGCCGATGTCGATAACGCCTGCAAGAACGATGGTGGCAGATGGATGGCCTTCTGCGGACTTTTCCGTTATATGGATTTAACAGGGCTCAAGGCCTATCATGCAGTGATGAAAGACTTATTTCCCGAGTTGAGTAATCAGACCACGGTGCCAAAGCTTATCGACGATATCGCGAAAGCAGGTGGTAACGGAGTTTCCAATGGAAATGGCTTTTACGACTACACCCCGGAAGAAGCAAAAAAATGGGAAGAAACATTTGAAGAATTCTCATTCGATCTCCATCGCCTATCCTCTAAATACACCGAGAAAGTCGCCGATATGTCTTCAAAAAATATACTGAAATGAACCACTATGCACTGCAAGTACATACCTGCCCGCCTGTCGGTGGGGATTTTTTTACGAATGAAATTCGTTTTTTTTAAATATCCGTTTTTG
>QIJL01000060.1 GCA_003232435.1 Flavobacteriales bacterium
TAGCGATTTTACCGCAATTTATTTCACCGGAAGGCAATGTTGCCGGTCAGCTTTTCATCCTTGGAATTGTATCAGTTCTGCTCGAGTTGCCAATTCTTGTAGTTTATGGTCTGGCATCATCTAAAAGTGCAAAATTAATGAAAGCGCATGTTGTGGAGTGGATTGAGGGCATGGGTGGCGCAATATTGATTGCTATGGGGGCAATGCTGGCAATGTATCGTCGCTCCCCTTAGAAATGCAAAAAATCCGCAGGAGTAAATCATCGGGTAAATTTAATCGTTAGACAACAGGTCTATAAATTCATCTAGTTGTTGCTGATTGAGAACTCTGGGAACTTTGTTTTGTCCGCCCATCTTGCCGTTTTTTTTCATCCATTTTGCAAAAGTGCCATTTGGAGCGGAAATCACGGTAGGAGCCAATATGGAAATTTCATTTTTGCGGCGCGTTGCATAACTGGAATTGTTATTTATTAGTTCCAGATCAATGATTTCGGCCAGTTTTTGCACGTGTTCATCATCAAGTGCTTCTTTGAATTCGATAATATATTTGTGCTGTCCTTTGGTGGATACCTGTTTTGAAAAAATTGAACCCACGGCAAAATCGTGAAAGTTCAGGCCCAGCTTTTTGGTTGCAGTAGCGATAGCGGCTTCAAGTTCTTCATTGACAATTTTTTCCCCGAAAACCGACAAGGTTTGGGACAATCGTCCTGAAAAAAGAATTCGCAAATTCTCCTTATCTGTGATCCTAATAATATCACCAACCATATAGCTCCACAGCCCGGCATTTGTCGTTACAATTATTGCGTAATCTGTATTTTCTTCAATATTTCCAAGCCAGTATCGTTTAGCGTTGATGTCATCAGTTTCATTAGCTTTTATGAATTCATAAAAAATTCCGTTGTTTACAATCAGCTTTAAACCCTCACCAGAATTTCTGTCTGCAATAGCAAAAAAGCCCTCGCTTGCGGCATAGACTTCGCGAAAATCAACGCCGCTATTTTGGGTAATGTTATTGAAATAATCATGGTAGGGCTTAAAACTCATGCCCCCATGAACGATAAGTTCGAGATCGGGAAAATAGGATTTCAAATCAGTTGCGCGTTCAGGGGAATTGGCAAATATTTTATCAAACAATATCTGCAACCACGAGGGAAGTCCGCTGATAGCTCTGATGTCTTTATCAAGACATTCCACTGAGATTTTTTTAAGCTTCTCCCCCCAATCTTTTATTCTGGCAAGATCATCAGGTGGAAAATATCTGTCTCGACCCGCCCAGCTCGGTGTTTCTCTTGCTGCAATTCCACTTAACTCTCCGGCAAAAATTCCCTCTTTTAGTTCATCAAGTTCAGGGCTGCCGGCAAAAAGAAATGTGCGTCCTTCAAGCACTTTGCTGCCTGGTTTGTTTCTTAGGTGCTCAATAACCACTTGCAAACCAGCACTGTTGTTTGATTTGATCATTTGGGGACTGCAGGGAATGAATTTTGACTTTCCGGTGGTGGTCCCCGAAGTTCTGGCAAAATAAACTATGGGACCGGGCCATGTTACATTGTACAACCTTGGGAAATTTTTACTCCAATATTGCGTCCAAAATGCCTGATAGTCACGAATGGGCACATTTTTTTGATACGTGTGAACGGATGTAATTCCGTCAAAACCATGATCTGTGCCAAATTTGGTACTTGCTGCGGTGCGAAGTAGTTTTAAGAGAATTCTGTTTTGCATCCGCACTGCGGCCAGATATTTCACAGGCTTTGCATTTGCATAAAAACGCAGAATGAAGGAAAATAATTTTCCTGTGAGTTTGTACAATTTAGCGCCCCTTTTGATCTTAAATAGCCATGAATTTTTCTGAGCAAATATAATAATACCTCTAGCAACTAGAGAGGCAAGGGGTATAGGTGAGAATTATACCATTGGGGAATTTGCAATGTCTTTGCGGAAATCCGCAGACCTTCTTTGTGTGTCGAGCGGATTTACTCATGGGCAATTGCTGCTGGAGAGGCTAGAAAAGCTGCAACTATTTAACTACCAAAACTACCAAACCAAAATATCTTGTGAGGAGGATATAAATGAAAAAGAACCTGTTTAAAAAAACCGCATTAACTCTGATTGCTGTGGCTTTTGCCGGCGAGGCGATGGCTCAGGCCCAAGTGGAATGGAATGTTTCCCTTTGGGGCAAGCGCCGGGCGTTTACCGAGCATGTGGAAAAACTGGCTGAATTGGTTGATGCTAAAACCAACGGTCAGTTCACCTTGAATATTTCCTATGGCGGCCTGTCTAAAAACCGCGAAAATCTCGATGGAATTTCTGTCGGTGCTTTTGAAATGGCTCAGTTTTGTGCCGGGTATCATGAGGATAAAAACCCTTCGATTACCGTGCTTGAGTTGCCGTTTCTTGGTATAACAACTCTTGAGCAGGAGCGTAAAATTTCTCAGGCTCTATATCAACAACCTG
>QIJL01000042.1 GCA_003232435.1 Flavobacteriales bacterium
CAAAAACGAAGACCGGACAGGAAATACGATAGGAGGACCAAACAGGGAAGGTATAGGAAATATAAATAAACATACTAAGTTAGCACCATTAAACTCCGGGGTGGTCCATCTGACCTTGCTCAGGGGCAATGTGAAGATCGAGGAAATAGACGAAGAAAACTATAAGTTCTTTGCAGAGGCACGTGCCGTATTGCCCATGATCCTCATAAAGGACCTTGATATTCTGGAATAGTTTTTGTTATCGGCAATAGGGCCCGGTGTTACGCCGGACCCTTAAATAGGGTCTATGAAGTATTTTTTAACGGTTCTTGTTCTTATGGCGGCCCTATCGGGCAGGGCACAGAACAGCGATGGCCAGGCCGCTGTCTATAATATCGTCTCAGGGGGGGTCATGGGGGGCATCGGGGCGATGATCAACAAAAGACCGGGCGAGAAAACGTTCAAGGTGTTCTTAAAAGGGGCATCGCAGGGTGCGGTGGGGGGCTATGTGGTCTTTGAGAGCAAGCGTTTGCTGCGGAACTTTTCAAGGACCGGGGACTATGCCTATGTATGGCCTTCGAGAATTCTCAATTCGGCCGGCAATTCGATGGTGCGCAATGCCGCATCGAACCGGGACCTATGGGAAAGATGGCACATTAACATCGGCTTCAACCATTTTGAGTACGATCTTAAAAGGGAAAGAAAGTTCAGGTACAGGATCCTGCCCTTTGCCCTTGCGGGGGTGACCGAAGGCTTTGTAAAAGGCTCCTTGGATATGGAAAAAAGCCTGTTGACCGGTCACTTTATTTTTCGGTCGAGAGAGAATTCACCGGATTATATTGCGCAAACTTTTGTCAATTCCATAAAATACGATGAAGACCATTATGAGGAAAGACCCAGTCTTATTGCCCATGAAATCGTACATGCATACCAGTACGAGGGGTATTTTGCGTTCAATTCATTTTTGGACAAGCCAATTGCAAAGATTGAAGAAAACAATGGGTTAGTTTCTTTGTACGGTACTTTCTTTTATACTGATTTTAATTATCTGGTTTTTTCGGGAGGTTACGGTTTGGCAAATATTTTTAGCGATTCAATCTTTGATAATATATATGAAAAGGAAGCTAACTATTATGAAGAATTTTACGGCCGATGAACACGATGGCCAAAAACGTTCGATTATTGATTACGGTACTATGAAAAATTTAAGGTACAGCTGTTTTATGGTGATATGCTCTTTGCTCTTTTTTGGGTGCAACAAAGAGGAAGTGGAATCAGATGAGGGCCTGATCATTGGCGAGTGGTTGGGCCGTAATAGTGTTAATATGATCTTTGCCGATGGCTCGGAAGTACGGTGGCAAGAAGACGGTGGATGCCGAGGAAGTATTATGCATTTTTTTGGGGATGGTAAACTTGATCACGCAGATTGGGTAAAAGATGATATACTCCCCGACAATTGTAAAGAAAACGAAGAAACCCCCCGGCTTGGTAGGTGGGAACGGGTCTCGAACGGAAAATACATCTTTACCCTTATAGATGGTACCGGTGGCCCAGAGGTGGTCATTGAACCCGAATCGATAACCTTTATAACCTCTAGGCAGACTGATAATAGCATCGATGATGATCCCGATATAATGACGATCAGGTATACGACCTTGCCCGCCTCCTATGCGCCCGAAGGGGCACTATACTACTCTTTGGACTTTATTAGGAGGTGACATTAAAACCTAAGTGCCGGCAAAAAATGGTACGATTACAGTGTTTTTCTTTTCAACTGGAATCTTTCAAATTTAGCGGACTATAATATTGAAAAGTGGATGGAAAGGGATAATGGCCTTATGGAGTCCTCTCTTGAAATCAGCATACCTGGCAGTGCCTACAAACCAGCGACTAGCACTACACCTGCCCAACCTTCGTTGCCCGGCACCAAGGTTAGTATTAAGTACCGTCGTGGAGATGAAGATCTGGGAACTTCATTAGTTCAATTTTCCGATAAAATTACTCAGGTTTACAATTTAGGGCAAGCTAACTTTAAACGTAAATAATCTTGATGTTCAACCTTATTACCCATGCTATCATGTAACTGCCAAGCGATTTGAATACAACGCGGCCAGTTATCAGTATCGGTATAAGAGGCATTCCAATTTTTAGGAAGGCCAGTGGTTTCGGTGTCGAAGATGAGAAACATTCAATTTATTTTTATTCCCGAGAAGCCGGAAATCTGTTTGTTGATCAATTGGGTTTTCAAAAAAATTCCAAGCCTGTCTGCCGACAGCCAAGATTCCAAATTCTAGTTGTTGGAATTTGGTGCTTGTTATTTGGAATTTTCAACTGTAAAAACAGTACCGATAAAACTACATAAAAGCTATAGTCTGAAAAAGGGGAGTTGTTAGGAGTTATTAACCTAACTGGTCATTAATGGATCAAGGAGATATTTTAGTTTTAAAGGTTTTTTCTTGTTAATTAAAAGTCGAATTTATAAGGTTTTTCTTTGTTTGGTTCGTTTTTTTTTACTTTAGTGAAAGACCTTACAGTTTTGCGCAAAACATTGATCGAGGTTTCAGTTTATTTATTAATCTTTTAAATCTTAGAATTATGAAAAAAATTATTGGAATTATTGCGGTAACTTTATTGTTTATAGGAAATGTAAATGCCCTTGAAAGCGTTAAAGTCGAATCAGAATTAGACAGCGCTTTAACTTGTATTGATGTTGCGTTTGATTATGCTGATCGTTTAGATAATGGCAGTGATTTCGGATGGGCACTCAACTGGAATTATGCATATGATTTGT
>QIJL01000510.1 GCA_003232435.1 Flavobacteriales bacterium
ACTTCTCCGGGGCCTGTTTTTCTCAAACAAAAAAGAGTTGGTAAAAAATTTAAATCCTTCCATCGTTATAAATTTCGAACGATTAAAGAGAATCTATTACAAGCCGAGTCTTCGGGTGGAGCTGAATACGAAAACAAGATGACTTCCCTTGGGAAGCGCTTGCGACATCTAAAAATTGATGTCTTACCCCAATTATTCAATGTTTTAAAGGGGGAAATGAGTTTTGTCGGGCCACGCCCTGAAGATTCTGACTACATTGCTTTATTTCAAAAAGAGTATGAGATAATTTTTAAAGTTTTGCCGGGGATTACAGATCTGGCCTCAATTGCGTTTATTAATGAGACGGTTGTCCCATCTACCTCGGATCGTCCTGCAACAGCCGACACGCATTCTGCCCTCCCAAAAAAGACCAAGCTGGCCTTGGCCTATGTTGAAGAAAGATCGTTCTTCCTTGATCTAAAAATATTATCTGCAAGCTTTCTTAACTTGGTTCTTTCATTTCCCGCGCCATTCAGGGAAAAAGGGGCAACGGAGAAGAAAGAGATGAGAACCATTATTTTTAATGCGCGCGCCCAGATTATTTTTGTGGCCCATTCGATTGCAATTATTATCTGTAACTATGCTGCATTTTGGCTGCGCTTTGATGGGAATATTCCTGCGAAAACATTTGACCTTTTTTTAAGCACGATCCCCTTGGTTTTTCTCGTCCGAATGGGTGTGCTTTATTTATTTGGACTCAATCGCGGGCTTTGGCGCTATGCAGGGCTTCGAGACTTATTGACTATTGTCGGCTCTGTCGTGACGGGGAGCATCCTCATCTGGGGCGCTATCACGCTCTTGCCGTGGGAGGGTTATCCACGCTCTATTTATTTGATTGATACGGTGCTTTTGCTTGTTGTCTTTGCCATGCTTAGAAGCCCTAAAAGAGTTTGTAGTATTTTGACACATACAGGGGTTGGTGGACGTCGTATTTTGATTGTCGGTGCAGGGAACGCGGGGGAGATGATCGCGAGAGATATGTGCCAGGATCGTCGATATGGATGCCGTCCTATTGCTTTTATTGACGATGACCCGGATAAACGCTTTAAAAAGATTCACAATATTCCAGTCGCAGGCAATTGTGATGAAATGGAAAAAATTGTTGCCGAAATTCACCCGGATGAGGTTTTAATTGCGATTCCTTCAGTAAAACCGAGCGAAATAAAAAGAATCATGAACCACTGTAAATTATTGAATCTTCCGATAAAAACTTTGCCGAATGTTGCGGCGACCGTCGGGGGCAATCTCTCAATGATGGATATTCGAAGTCTTGATATTGAGGATCTGCTTGGAAGAGCTGAGATTCAAATTGATGATCCCGCACTTTCTGAAAAAATTCGTGAAAAAAAAGTGCTCGTCACGGGTGCAGGTGGATCCATCGGTTCTGAACTTTGTCGGCAACTTGCGGTTCTCCAACCGAAACAACTTATCTTGCTTGAGCGGCATGAAAACAATCTCTATCAAATCGAAACAGATTTACGTGAACATTTTCCAGGATTAAAAATTGAGGGTATCCTTGCGGATATTTGTGATGCTGAAAAGATGGATCTTGTTTTTTCGGACTTTCGGCCGCAAATGGTTTTTCATGCTGCAGCTTACAAACATGTTCCGATGATGGAACGCAGTCCTTTGGATGCGATCCGGAACAACATTATCGGGACACATCAAATGATCTCAAAATCAAATTTATATGGTGTGGATGAGTTTGTCTTAATCTCGACGGACAAGGCCGTTTCTCCCTCAAGTGTTATGGGTGCAACAAAACGAATCGCCGAAATGATGATTCGCTATTTTGATTCCAAAAGCCAAAGCAAGTTGGTTTCAGTCCGCTTCGGGAATGTATTAGAGAGTGCTGGCAGTGTCGTTCCCCTTTTTAGGGCACAGATTAAGCGGGGAGGCCCCGTCAAAGTGACCCATGAGGAAGTGAAGCGGTATTTTATTTCGATAAAAGAAGCCGTTCAATTGGTTCTTCAAGCCTCTTTATTGGGAAATGGAGGAGAAGTATTTGTTTTGGATATGGGGGAACCGATCAAAATTGTCGACCTGGCAAAAAAGATGATTACCCTTTCCGGATTTTCTCCAGAACATGACATTCCAATTCAAATTATCGGTCTTCGTCCCGGAGAAAAACTACATGAAGGACTCTTTGAAGTAGGAGAAGAGGTCCAGCAGACACAACACAAGAAAATTCGTTTAGCTAAAAAAAGAAAGGTGTCAGTTGATCTTCCTTCTTACATTGAGCGTTTTGCTAAGATGGATAATCATACCAGTTTGGAGGAAATCAAGTCTCTTTTGAAAGAGTTGATCCCAAAATATCAGTACAAAGAAGCATTTCCACTGCCTAATCTACAAGTAGCGCGTAAACCTGTGGAGAAAAAGACAACTTCCTTGACAAATTAGTGAGATGTGGAGAAAAAGACAACTTCCTTGACAAATTAGTGAGATCATGGTTTATTTTATTTAAATTTAACAAAAAATGTTTTAAAATGCCTTCCAGTCTTTTGTCTGAACACCCTTTTTTATTTATAATACGCAAAGTCAGGATTCTCCTTGTGTCACAAATTTAAGAAACAAGGGCCGCCTTGTTTTGGAATACAATGAAATGAACGAAAAAACTGAAGTCATGAGGGCTTTTTCTTTTCGGCGGATGTCCTCTGTTCTAGATCAGGATTGGCAAAATAAAATCCTCTTTTTTCTCATTTTTCTTTTTCCCATTTTAACCGCAACGGTACGACATGCTGGCAGTACCATCTATGCAATACTGACCTTACTGAGTTTTTTCTATTTCCGAAAAGGGGTAAAACTACTGTGCCTCAAAGAAAAGCGTTTTCTTGTGGGTTTTGCTGTCTTTTTTTTCCTTGCTTGTTTATCGCTTTTCATGACTGAAGATTTGCGTGTGGGTGTCCAGCGATTGGAACGATACGCCCGTTTTCTGGTCATTATTCCAATCTATTGTATGCTGCGCGGACAGGCCTTTGAATCAGGAAGGACGTTTTTGGCGGGTTCAATTCTCGCCATATTTGTGATGCTTGGCCAAGGGCTTTACCAGATTAATGTTTTGAATGCCTTTCAGGCCAATGGTGCATATAACACAATTATCATGGGAAATTCTGCTGTTTTATTTACGGTCTTTATTGTGATTGGTTTATTTTTTTATGGGAAAAAGTGGGAATATGCGACCTTT
>QIJL01000500.1 GCA_003232435.1 Flavobacteriales bacterium
GGACGGCATTCAATCAAAGTCCTATCCATTTGAAGCCCGCGTCGAGGGGGACTATCCAGAGTCTACTTACCCAACACCTAAAGACTTGCAGCTAAAACTGAACGCACAGGTCATGTTTGTCCGAAACGACGTCTCTCCCCAAAAACGCTATTTCAACGGGAAAATAGGTAAAATCTCTCAAATCAGCAATGACAAAATCACAGTAAGATGTCCTGATGATGTTGATGACATTATCGTGGAACAAGTCACTTGGGAAAATATTCGATATGTCATCAATCGTGAAAACAAAGAGATCTGCGAGGAAATTGTGGGCACCTTCCATCCGATTACCATTCATAAGAGCCAGGGACTCACCTTTGATCGTGCAATTATTGATGCCAATGCTGCCTTTGCACACGGGCAGGTTTACGTCGCCCTGAGTCGCTGTAAGACCTTTGAAGGTGTGATTTTGAGCGAAGCCATTCGTCCAAAAGCAGTAAAAACAGACGAAAAGGTGGGGCATTTTTCTAGACAAAATAGAAAAAATCCTCCAACACAAGATCAGCTAGAGCATGCAAAAATATTGCATCAACAAAAGGTATTGCAGGACTGTTTTAGTTTCGAAAATCTGAGAGACGATTTTGCCGACTTGATTCGCCTTTTGGAGGAAAACCGGAGCCTCCTTCATTTCTCAGGTTTTGAGACCCTGCCAGAGCTTGAACGACAGGTCTCCGATGATGTGATTTCCGTGAGTGGAAATTTCAAGCGTCAATTGCAAAAACTTTATGACAACAAACAAAGACCAGAAGAGGATGCGACCCTACAGGAGAGGGTGGGGAAAGCATCGCATTATTTTTCAGAAAAACTCGAACAACATTTGTCTGTGTGGCTTGCCTCCAACACCTTTGAAACAGACAACAAAGCGGTTGAAAAAAGAATCAAACAAGCGTTTGACTGTTTAGGCCAAACCTTGTTTTTGAAGTTGGCCTGCATGAAAAGTTGTCAAAAACAGTTTTCAGTGCGACAGTATCAGGAGGCTGTCGCGACTGCGGGCATTCAATTTGAAGCCCTTGAATCGACAAAAAAACGCAAAAAAAATCGTAGTGAAGCCAATATAGAACACGAGCAACTCTTCCAAATATTAAAAGAGTGGAGAACAAAACAATCCATTGAAGAAGACGTGGCACCTTTTCGCATTTTGTACCAAAAAATCTTGATTCAAATTGTCACAGATCTCCCCCAAAACATCCCTGCTTTAAAAAAAATAAATGGTGTTGGTAAACGATTTTCAGAAAAATACGGCGATGAACTAATCGCTATTGTTGTCGACTATTGCCTTAAAAACAATATCCCTCTTGAAGTCACGCAAGCTGCTCAGAATCATGGCGAATCCAAAAATAAAAGAAAAGTGACAACAAAACAAAAAGAAGAAAAAATAGACACAAAAAAAGTCAGCCTTGATCTGTATGCGGGTGGCAAAAACATAGACGAAATAGCAAAAGAGAGAGGTTTAGTTTCCATCACGATTGAAGGGCATTTGGCGCATTATGTCGGCTTAGGGATGCTGAGTGTGACTGAGTTGTTAGATGAACAAAAGATAAAAACGATCAAAGCCAAAATCGCGGAACGGGGCCTTGCAAGTATCAGGAGGCTGAAAGTCGAATTAGGGAATGAGTATTCCTACGGCGAAATAAAAATAGTCATGAAATACTTGGATTTCGAGAAAAGCTCTAACGAAGAGAGCGAACCTTTATTGTCTAAGGTGATCGGGAGAGTCAAGCAGTTTTTTGTATTCCGTGAGTAGGTTCGGCGGTGGTCTGACCGCTTAGAAATAGACTTCGTTTGCCACCTGATAGAGGCGACGGATGAGCAAGGACAAAAGAAAAAGGAGGTGGGTTTTGAAAAGTCAGAGTCGTCTTAGGTCTTCCAGTCTGGTCATTGCGTTTCTCATATTGTTTAGTACCATTTTTGTTGCATGTAGTGCGAGTTCCCTGAAGCATATTCGCGAGCATACCTATCCCCCTAACTTCAATTACATTACCTCTGAGCAGTTACACACCACGATGTCACGGCTGGCTCAAAAAGTTACAAAGCTTGATCTCATCATGAATGAGATTGAGGAACCAGGAAAAATCCAAACACAGGAAGCGGTAGGAATTCTCTTGGAAATGGAGGCAATGACAGCGAGCCTCGGAACGGAAGGGTGGCCCTCAAATCATCAGGAGGTTTCGGGGCACATTAGCGAATTTCGACAAGAACTCGTTGCGGCCCGACGTGCGCTCTTGGCTCAACCGCCAGGTTTTTATTTGGCCCGCACGATTTCCGAAGCCTGCGCGCATTGCCACGAAACCCGCTAGGCCGATTTGTCACACCATAGTAGATCCTTTATTTCTCCGACAGTCTCCTAGATCCAGTCTCCACCTCAAGTTTTTTCAGTTCCCATAAAAAAAAGCTTGACCTGTGAGCGACACATAGGTTTTAGAATTAAACCATAAGCGAATGATTTAGACAAGGAGGTGTGTGATGGGTGTTAAAAAAGTACTGATTCCAACTGATTTTTCTGAATTATCCAATGAGTCCATTGATGCGGCTTTGCCGATGGTCAAGCAGTTTGGTGCTGAGGTGTGTTTTCTTCATGTCATAGATCGTCTGGATCATCCGGATGAGAT
>QIJL01000401.1 GCA_003232435.1 Flavobacteriales bacterium
CCATTGTTGTATGAGCTTCTATATTTCATTAATTTATAGAACACCTCTTGCGTAATGTCTTGGCTCAGCATTTTATCCCTACTCATCTTGTACAGAAAATTATATACGTGAACATGATGCCTTTCGAATAAGATTTTCAGTAGATCAAGGTTTCCGGTGGCTACCTTTGACATTAACTCTTCATCTGCGAGCTCTTTCAAGAATGCTGATTTTAGTTGGTGTTCACTAGTATATAGTCTGAAATTTACAAAAGGTTACACTAGGGAATAATTTTTATTCCGAAAAGGAAGAAAGGAAAAGTTCAATTGAATAAGTAGAAAACACTATTTAGTGGAAGATTGAAAATGCTATTCTGAAATTTCTTCGGTGGCCGTAAATTCTTTGATGGCCTGATTAGGCTCGATGATGTTATAACCACTCCAAAATTCAGCATTATAGGAAGGCATATAAGTAGGCAGAATATTGTTGTTTTCGGTAAAGCCTTCAAAATCCTTATTTGAAACCGTTTGCGTATCGAAAACGACAAGCTCGTTTTTATCGACATTCGAAAAAACGAAATCGACTTTTCCTGAAAGTTCATTTTGTTTGTTACGACCCTTTACCCGCTTGTTCAGCTCGATAATTTTTAAGGGCCGTTTGAAGCCGATTCGATTTCCTGTTTCCGATTCGAAATAGCGCAGGCCGTACAGATTATCATTGCCCTTTGAAAAAATAATTTTTCCTTTGGAAAGATAGACATTGAGCGAAACTCCCAATAGTTTAAATGTCTTTACCGATTTTACGTTTTGAAAGTCGGCCCGGATCAATGCAAAATCATCGGAATTTATATATAGGGTGCCTCTATAATCTGCCGAGCGTTTGGGCTTGAAATCGATAACGTAAACGGCATCGCTGCCCAGATAAGTAAAATTTTGCAACGTAAATTCATAACGACCCGATTTCGTTAAAAAGTTAAGGTCGGTATCATCATTAATAGGAAGACTCTCGAAAATCTCCCCAAGAGCCTTTCTTCGGTAATTGGCGAAGTTCTCTTTTCGCTCTTTCTCATTTTTCTTGGTTTCAGCAAGTTCTTTGTTCAACGCCTCGACATCTGTGGAATCAATTTCACCTTCAAAAATCTCATCGGAATCGACTTTTGTGCCGAAAAGTCCTGATTTTATCTTGAAATAAGAATCGGTCTTTATGTTCTCTTTGATAATCTCATTGAATTTTTCTTCCAGCTTTTCGAGATCGACCTCCATGCTTTTATCGTAAAGTTCAGATGCTTTTATTAGGTCGAGTTTTTGTTTTTCCGAATCATAACCTCCGTAAAGATCACCAAGTACCTCGGTATAATAACTATTGCTTTTTGGCACTGTTCTCAAAACACTGTCCAGAAATTTTTTATTGAACGCCTCGATTGTCGATTTTTTTAAGGTGTAATCTGTCTTGAGCACATTTCCGAAAGACGACTTTCTAAAGAACAGCCTTTTTTTCGTTAGCTTCTGGCTATAATTCTTTTCAAGGTTTTCTTTGACCAGGGTGATTATTTCCTCGGCACTATACTGCTTGTTGCTGACGATTACCTCGCTCAATTCAATGGCCTTGGGTCTCAGTAAAATTATTGATTGGTCGAACTCACTTAAAGGTTTGGCAATCGACTCATATCCGAGGCAAGAAATAAAAAGTGAATCCGTTTCTTGGGTATTTTCATTGGTCTGTAGGCTGAACCTGCCCTCTTTATTTGTTATCGCACCAATTTTATTGACCCATTGCACGGTAACATATGGCACTGGTTTTTGAGTGACCGAATCGATTATTTTCGAGCTGACAGATTGTGCATTGACATGAAGAACGGGGCATAATGCGAATAGAACAAGAAGCAGCAAAGAATAAATACGCATATGGTATCGATTGATTAACAACAAAGCAAAGCATACCAATTCATAAGCCAATGCTTTTTTTGATTTTCTTAGGATGGTTTTATTGTTTTTTTAACGCCAAGGAACATTCATCCGTTTTTAGGAAGACGACTTGACAGGAGAAATCGTTACAGTAAATTAGATTCCTCCTGCGTCGGAATGACAAACTGCAACTTTTGTCATTCCGATTGTAGCCCAGCGGAAAGAGGAATCTCACTTTTATATAGCATCTTTATTAACAACCACAATCACCCTCACCGCAGTTTTTTGAGGTATTTTTTTTTGAAGCGAAAAGTCTTTTGGGAAGAAAGAATTTTTTCATTAGATAGCCCACTGCCATGGCAAGGGTAAGATAAACCAAAAGAGATTGTAAAGATATCATAACTACTTCAGAATTTGATAGGCGACCAACGCTACAATATACGCAAAAAGACTCATAAAAACGAGCTGGGCCATGGGCCATTTCCAAGTATTGGTTTCTCGCTTGACGACCGCCAATGTACTCATGCATTGCATCGCAAAAGCATAAAACAACA
>QIJL01000101.1 GCA_003232435.1 Flavobacteriales bacterium
ACCAATGAGGTTGCCGTAAAATTAGCGCATCCGAAACCCGAGACTACGGTCTACTGGTATTTGGATGAAAAATATATCGGCGAAACCGTGCAGTTTCATGAAATGGGCATAGTGGCGTCAATAGGAAAACACAAAATTACGGCTGTCGACGCCCTCGGAAATGAGGCAATCGTACATTTTGAGATAGAATGAATTGCCGTAGAGATGAAATGCATTCGGTATCCACCTGCATTCCGCCTCCACCCATTCTGATATTGATTTTAAGCGATTTAGGCGCTTGATCAATGCCCTTTTCCCTGAACTGGCAATGACATTTGGGCTAAAGCCCTGAAAAATGGCACTGTCCATGGTACCAAGGCCTAAAGGCCTTGGCAATTGAACTTGGCATAGGGTTTTTCAGTTGTCCTCGGACCTGCCAGCCGGACAGCTACCCTGTACACACATCTTTTCAATGGCCTATTCGGTTTATCGCAAGTAGTCTACTAAGCGTGTTCCTTCCCCTAGCAGGGGAAGGTGGGCCGAGCGTAGCAAAGGGCCGGAAGGGGTTGAACCCGAACGTTCGGTAATAACCCCGGCTTTCGATTTGTTCACCTGCCCTTGGGTATGGGCTTTCCCGTTCCAGGTTTGGTCCGTTGGGCGGAAGTTTGCGCTCAACCCCTTCCGTCTTGCTGGCTGCGCCGCAATCCACCTTCCCCTGCTAGGGGAAGGAATATCGTCCCAATCAAAATTTCAAACCCCTGTGCCCTGCACTATTCAAATACTTGTGTGTACTGGGTAGCAGCCGGACAAGCAGGTTTATCCGAGGGGCACAGAGGATTCGAGGTAATGTGGGCTTTAGCCCAAGCCCGTTGTATCGGTTAAAAAAGAACCCGTAACAAGAGAAATTGTCGTTAATATTTATACGCCTAAGTCAAAATTTTTATTTCGGGGGATTTCCAATTATATTTGATTCTTATCCAAAAAATATGGACGAACAATATATAATCGCCTTAGACCAAGGCACAACCAGTAGTCGCGCATTGCTAATAGATTCCGATGGAAATATCGTGGCAATGGAGCAACAAGAATTTCCGCAGATTTTTCCAAAACCAGGATGGGTCGAGCACAACCCAAAGGAGATCTTGGGGTCTCAAATGGCGGTTTTAAAACAATTACTTCATAATCAGAATGTCGAGGCTTCGGATATTAAAGGTATCGGTATTACGAATCAACGTGAAACCACCCTGGTTTGGAACAAAAATACCGGCGAGCCGGTCTACAATGCGATTGTTTGGCAAGACAAGCGAACAGCGGATATTTGCGAAGATTTGAAGGAACGTGGCCTTTCCGATTATGTCGGGAAAACCACTGGGTTGGTCATCGATTCGTATTTTTCGGCGACAAAGGTCAAATGGATATTGGACAACGTCGATGGAGCCAAAGAGCAAGCGCAAAATGGCGATTTGCTTATGGGTACCGTTGATACCTGGCTGATTTGGAACATGACAAAAAGGGAAAGCCATGTTATGATATTTCTGAGTTGGACTGGGATCCAAAACTTTTAAAAGAGCTTGAAATTCCTGAAAGCATGCTGCCGACCGTTAGTCCATCTTCACATCATTTTGGGGATTACGAATACAACGGAGTGAAAATTCCGATTGCCGGAATTGCAGGTGATCAGCAGGCAGCGCTTTTCGGACAGGCTTGTTTTGAAGTCGGTACTGCCAAGAATACCTATGGCACCGGATGTTTTATGTTGATGAATACAGGGGAGAATCCCCAATTTTCAGAAAATGGATTATTGACGACTATCGCCTACGGATTGGATGGAAAAGTTTTTTATGCCTTGGAAGGAAGTATTTTTATCGCCGGGGCCGCCATTCAATGGCTACGTGATGGATTGGAATTAATCAAGGATGCCAAGGAAACCGAAGCATTGGCCGATTCCGTAGAAGGCGAAAGTTCTGTCTACGTGGTTCCCGCTTTTGCAGGTCTAGGTGCTCCGTATTGGGATATGTATGCCCGGGGAGCCATTTTCGGGTTGACCCGTGACACGGGGAAAGCACATTTGGCAAAAGCCACTTTGGAATCATTGGCATATCAGACCAAAGATATCCTAAATGCTATGCAAGAAGATTCAGGCGTTGAGTTGGCGAACTTAAGGGTCGACGGAGGTGCTTGTGCCAACAATCATTTGATGCAATTTCAATCAGATATTTTGGGATGCGAGGTGCATCGACCCAAGGTAATCGAATCCACTGCAATGGGAGCCGCTTATTTGGCGGGTATTCAGGTCGGACTTTGGCAACAAAGTGATATCGACCAAAATCGTGACATCGATAAAATCTTTAAACCCACTTTTGATTCCGACAAACGCGATCGACTTTATGGTAAATGGCAAAAAGCGGTAAAGCGCACAAAGGGCTGGGAGTTGGAGTAGAATCGTCTTTGCGAGGAATGCGCCAAAAGCGCATGACGTGGCAAACGGTTGAATTTTCTGCTAAGGTTAAACAGATTGCCACGTCGCGAAAGGCTCCTCGCAATGACAACTAAAGAAAACACATGAAAAACATCCCCTTCTCCAATCTTAATCGAGCAAAAACGGTTCAAAAACTTTTAAAGGAAGAATTTGACCTTATTGTTATCGGCGGCGGCATCACGGGTGGCGGTATCGCTTTGGATGCCGCATCACGCGGATTGAAAGTTGCCCTTGTCGAAAAAGGCGATTTTGCTTCGGGCACCAGTAGCAAATCGACCAAATTGATTCACGGCGGACTCCGATATCTCAAACAATTCGATTTTTGGTTGGTAAAGGAAGTAGGTTCCGAACGCACTATTGTGCATAAATTGGCTCCACATCTGGTACTTCCTGAAAAGATGCTTTTGCCTCTTATCGAGAACGGTTCTTACGGAAAATGGTTGACCTCGATAGGACTAAAAGTTTACGACATACTTGCCCAAGTGACCGGCGATGACAAACGTAAAATGCTGGAGAAAAAAGAGGCCATGAAACTTGAGCCCTTACTTCCAAAGAAAATATTGAAGGGTGCCGGATACTATGCGGAATATCGCACCGATGATGCACGTCTGACCATTGAGAACATAAAAACAAGTTTACAATTTGGAGCCGAGGCTTTGAACTACGCTGAAGTAACCGATTTTATTTATGCGGATGAAAAGGTTACAGGAGTCAAAGTCAAAGATGTTGTCTCTGGGAAGAATTTCAAGATCAAATCAAAATATGTAATCAATGCCGCAGGACCTTGGGTAGATGAGTTACGAAGCGTCAACAATTCCAAAAAAGAAAAGCGATTACATTTGACCAAAGGGGTGCACCTGGTTTTTCCGCATGAGAAATTACCAGTAAGGCAATCTGTGTATTTTGATATACCCGATGGGCGTATGATGTTCGCTATTCCTCGCGGTAAGGTAACCTATGTTGGTACAACCGATACGAATTTCAATAAGGACAAGGACAATGTGGATATCGATCTAGCAGATGCCATCTATCTGCTATCAGCGGTCAACAATATGTTTCCAAAGATAAATCTGGAGATGGAAGATATTGTTTCTTCCTGGGCCGGATTACGGCCATTGATCCATGAAGAAGGAAAATCGGCTTCCGAGCTTTCCCGAAAAGATGAGATTTTTACTTCGGATACAGGATTAATCAGCATTGCCGGTGGAAAATTGACGGGCTACCGGAAGATGGCCGAACGTGTCGTAAACCGTATTGCAAAAAAGATGGAAGAAGAGTATGACACAGAGTTGAAAGAGTGTTTTACCGAGCAAATACCACTTTGCGGAAATGTGGACTTTAAAAAGTTCAAGCACGTTCAAAAATATATTGCCGAAGTTTTC
>QIJL01000155.1 GCA_003232435.1 Flavobacteriales bacterium
TAATGAATAATATCAACATGCCGTTTTTTACCGTTTTAAAGCTAATAAATCATTAAAAAGGCAAAAAACAGCAAAATAAAAGGCAAAAAACAGCAAATATTTAATTTTATGCCTACATTTGCATGATTTAAATTTTATCAAATAGAACATGATAGCACCTTTACCCATGAAACCAAAAGCAAAAAAATCCGGAAAAGATATTAGCTTTAAACCGGTAGGTAAATTCGAGGAAACACGTTTCGAAAAAATACATAACGTAATTTTCGAAGACTCAAATGAAGCTTCCATCAAGGTAGCTCATGAAATCGCAAACCTCATCCGCAAAAAGCAAGCAGCCAAGAAAACCTGCGTACTGGGTCTAGCTACCGGCTCATCCCCTATTCGCGTTTATGAAGAATTGGTAAGAATGTACAAGGAGGGTGAATTGAGTTTTTCGAATGTAGTTACCTTCAATCTTGACGAATATCTTCCCATGGAGCAAGATAACCGCCAGAGTTATTGGTATTTCATGCATGAACATTTATTCAACCATATTGATATTCCACGTGAAAATGTTCACATCCCGGACGGGGCGGTAGCAAGTGAATTCGTTATTGATTATTGTTTGGCCTACGAAAAGGCGATCAAAAAATTCGGGGGACTTGACTTTCAACTGCTTGGTATCGGTAGAACAGGGCACGTAGGTTTCAACGAACCCGGATCTCACTATAATTCGGGAACGAGGGTAATTACCTTAGACCACATAACAAGGGTCGATGCCGCTCCTGCTTTTTTGGGAATAGAAAATGTGCCGAGAAAGGCCATTACTATGGGTATTTCTACAGTTATGAGTGCAAAAAGAATCGTCTTGCTCGGTTGGGGCCAGAACAAGGCGGATATCATCAAAAAGACAGTGGAAGAGGAAATTTCCTCTCAGGTACCCGCCACCTACCTGCAGCAGCATATGAATTGCACTTTCGTTCTTGATGAAGGAGCCGGGAGCGAACTTACCAGGAATAAAACCCCTTGGTTGGTGGATGAATCCTTGGCATGGACAGAAAACCTGACGGCTAAAGCCATTGTTTGGCTCTGCAGGGAAACCGGAAAGTCCATTTTACGCCTAACCGATAAGGATTATAACGATAATGGAATGTCCGGACTTCTTGCGGTACAGGATTCCTACGACCTGAATATCAAAATGTTCAATAGATTACAGCATACGATTACCGGTTGGCCGGGCGGAAAACCCAATGCCGACGACACCAGTAGACCGGAAAGAGCGGAACCCGCCAAAAAGAGAGTCATTATTTTCAGCCCCCACCCCGACGACGATGTCATTTCAATGGGCGGAACGTTCGATCGATTGGTCGAACAGGGCCATGATGTGCATATTGCATATCAAACATCCGGCAATATTGCGGTGTCCGATACCGATGCCTTGAGATATGCTGAAATATCGAAGAGAATTAATCCTTCCGAAGCTGCAGAGATTATTATAGATTCAATAAAATCAAAGAATGAAAGTAGTTTCGACACTCTCGAAGTTAGAAAACTAAAAGGAAATATTAGACGAGGGGAATCGTACGCGGCAACGAGATATCTCGGAGTTGAAGACTCTAACGTACATTTTCTTGACCTTCCTTTTTACGAAACCGGAACCATTAAAAAGAACAACTTATCGGAGGAAGATGTTGAATTAATGATGGATATCATCAAGGAAGTAAAACCTCATCAAATCTTTGCCGCTGGCGATTTGGCAGACCCACACGGCACTCATAAGGTCTGTTTGGATGCTGTCTTTGAAGCGATGAAACGCCTTAAGTCTGAAGATTTTATGAAAGATTGCTGGCTTTGGTTGTATCGAGGTGCTTGGCACGAATGGGATATCAATGAGATCGAAATGGCGGTACCTATGAGCCCGGGTCAAGTACTCAAAAAACGTTATGCCATTTTCTGCCATCAATCGCAGAAAGATGGGGTTATGTTTCAAGGAAATGATTCCAGGGAATTTTGGATGCGTGCCGAAGAAAGAAACAAGGATACCGCTGCGCGATATAAGGCTCTCGGACTCTCGGATTATGCAGCCATGGAAGCATTTGTTAGACACAAATTCGATTAATTCTTTTAGATGAATCTAGCGGTAGCTCAATTTGAGCCAAAAGATGCGGATAAAGCATACAATCTCAGGGTTATTGATGAATTGACCAAAAAAGCGAAATCTCAGGGGGCGGATGTGATTAGCTTCCATGAAATGTGCGTAACAGCATATACTTTTACGAAAGACCTTAAAAGGGGTGAAATATTAGATTTGGCAGAAGAGGTGCCAGAAGGCCAGAGTACCGAAAAATTGATAGCCCTTTCTGGCAAGTATGACATTCCTATTTTGGCGGGTCTGGTTGAAAAAGAGGGTGACTTGATCTATAATACCTACGTTTGCGTGACAAAAGATGGG
>QIJL01000295.1 GCA_003232435.1 Flavobacteriales bacterium
GTTTTTGTCGGAAGACCGAAGTCGGAAGCGATCGTCTTCCAACTTCCCACATCGGGCTTCTGGCCAAAAAGAAACGATAAGTGTTTTAGAAACTGAAAACCTTGCACTAACCTGTCTGCTGGCAGGCAGGGTTTCAACTAACGATTGTGACCAATGAAAACCACCTCCACAGTACCTTTTATAGTTGACGGCCATTTGGATCTGGCCACCAATGCCATGACGCTGAACCGTGATTTAACGAAATCCGTAAACGAAATTCGAGAAAAAGAGCGGCATTTAGGGTGGAAAGATTATCAAGATCGTGGCCAAGGGACGGTAGCATTGCCCGAACTACGCGAAGGAAATGTTGGGCTCGTAATAACGACCATGATTTCACGGTATTCAGAAAACGGCAGCCCATTGCATACCATGGCTCTAAAAGGGTGGCATTCGCCACAGCAAGCCTATGCGCACGCACAAAGTCAATTGGCCTGGTATCGCGAAATGGAAGCCTTGGGCGAAATGGTTCAGATCAACACGAAAAACGGATTATCCGCACATTTGAAAATGTGGTCGGAGAGTACGGTGGATATAGAAAAAAAACCTGTTGGCTATATACTTGCCCTTGAGGGTGCCGATTCCATCGTTAATATAGATTATTTACACAGGTATCATGAAATGGGATTGCGTTCCATCGGAATTTCACATTTCGGCCCCCCGGGCAGATATGCGGCAGGTACCCATTCGGACGGTAGTGGATTGACATCACTAGGAAAAGAACTGTTAAAGGAGATGAATAAACTAGACATTCAATTGGATTTAACGCATCTTACCGATAAGGGCTTTTTCGAGGCACTGGATATTTTTCAAGGCCCGGTCGTCGCCAGCCACCAAAATTGCAGAAGCTTAGTACCGGGCGAACGCCAGTTTTCCGATGAACAGATACGCTGTATCTTAGATCGAAACGGAATGATCGGCGGCGCTTTGGATACTTGGATGCTATACCCCGATTTTCAACTTGGAAAAGACGACCCCAAAGAACTTGACATCCGTATGGAGAATTTGGTAGACCATTTCGACCATATCTGTCAAATGGTCGGTACTAGTGAACACATCGGGTTTGGGAGTGATCTGGACGGCCTCTTTGGATTGGAACAGACCCCTCACGATATGAATACCATAGCCGACCTTCAGAAATTCGATGCCATTCTTATCGATAGAGGATACACCCAAAAAGACAGGGATAACATATTTTCAAATAATTGGATACGAACTCTAAACCGCATTTTAAAATGAAAACCAAAACTACAAGAAGGACAATAAAATTTTGTGCAGCGGTATTTCTGTTTTCGATAGTTGCCTTTACACTTCAATCTTGTCAACAAAGCACTTCAAAAACGGACATACCAAATTCGGGCCTTAAGATTGGTTACGCCGAAGTAAATTATACCCCAAGGGTAGGCCTCGATTTGGTAGGCAATTACCGCGGTGATGATTACGCATCCCGTGGCATTCACGATTCATTATATGGTAAAGCAATAGTCGCCGAGGGCAGTAATGGGGAAAAAACCGCAATTCTTTCGGTGGATATTTGTATGCTTCCCGTAGAATCAATAGATATGATGCGTGAGTATGTTCAATCTGCTTCGGACATCAAAGCCGAAAACATTTTTATTCATGCAACTCACACCCATAGTGGTCCGAAATCGAATTTGGAGGCGCCAGAATCAAAAAGTTATCTGCAAAAGGCGGCAAATGCCATTCTTGAAGCCGATAAAAACCGCGAACCGGCCGAACTCATGGTCGGGCGTACTACCGAAGATCGGGTTTCACATAACAGAAGGCTGAAAGCAGTAGACGGGACTACCCACATGGTCTGGGAAAAATTCGAACCGGGTTTTATAGAGAAACCTTTAGGCGGAAAAGATCCCGAATTGATTACCGTAAGCATAGAACAAAATGGTAAGACTACCGGCGTCTTGGTTAATTTCGGGTGTCACCCGACTACACTTACCGGAAATAATTGGTTGTATTCTGCTGATTACCCAGGCTATTTGACAGAATCCGTTAAAAAAGTAAAAGGAGAAGACTTCGGAGTACTTTTTCTAAATGCACCCTCAGGAAACATTACCCAAGTGGATCATAAAGTAGGTTTTTTAGATACCTACCAAGAATGTCAACGAATAGGATATCTATTGGGTGTGGCTGCCCTAGAGGCAATGAGAAACCCTGAACCGGCTTCTGGAAATGGTAGTATAAACATTTCGAGGGAAGAGGTGCCGATAAAAAAAATGACCATTACCGACGAACAATATGAATGGGCAAAAAAGATAATGAAAAGGGTAGAAAAAGAAGGGATGCCCGAATTGCAACCCGATGGCATTCCGGAAGAATTATATGCAAAATGGTGGGTCGATATGTACGATGTTCAAAATGAAATCGATAAACTCGAGGTAATGGTAATTCAAATCGGTGATGTGGCCATTGTCGGTCTTCCCGGGGAAATTTTCAACGAATTCGGTATCTATATCAAAGAAAATTCCCCCTATAAAAATACGTTGGTGGTCGGTTTGGCCAATGGCCATTATAAATATTTTCCCACTGAAATCTCATTTAGTCAAGGGCCTGAGGGTTTTAAACCAATGATCAAAGGCTATGAGACCACTCCTGGAACGACATCTTATGATAAAGGCGCGGGTGAAAAATTGGCTGCATCCGCGGTTGCCCAGCTAGAGTCACTATTTGCCAAAAACTAGATTGGATATAGATTCATGTCCATTTTTTTATCCAATACAGTCATGGAGCTGACCAAAGAACATTCAACGAGCATATACTTGAAATACAAGAATTTATGTTCAGTGTTACAAAGAACTACTTAATGATTTTGCCCGGGTAAGTTATGATGATGACCGTGCAAAGTGAAATGTGTGATCGCAATCAATTCTTTAATAGAGGTCAGTGGATAAATTCATAGTGCCAATTTAACAAAAATAGTGGTTTGATGGGCCCTCCCCTTTTTTCAAGGGGCGACACAGCGAGAGCTGTGGGCGAG
>QIJL01000114.1 GCA_003232435.1 Flavobacteriales bacterium
TTTACTGCTTACGGCCAATGACCTGTTCTGTTTCATCTTAGTCGTTTTTTTGCTAAGATAGTAATTTAATTGTTAAGTTAGCACCATTAATTTAGATTGGGGTCCTTCAATTCAAATTCATTACTATTTTCGGATGAGAGATCTATATTTTTTCCTTTTGAATTCTGAATCAAACCCGATAAAAATATTTCAGTTTTATTTAGTTCGATTGACTCCGGTTTATGGTTAGTACTCAATCCAATTGATAGGTCGTTTATGTATGGGTATACAGCCTTGTTTTTATCGATGGGGTAACATGCCATAATCTAAATCTAAAACCTGCACCAGAGGAAGGGGTTGCTCACCATATCTCGCTTGATAGGCTTGTGCAAAAGCCTTCATTTCTTCGTTTTCATAAGGTTCGAATAACCGACTAAGAATATTCAGGGTTTTGGAAATATCTATTTTGAGTTTACTAGAAAGGGTATTGTGTTTAAATTTAGGGTACAAATCAACCTGGAACAAATGCTGTTTTTTAAGCGATGGAAGGATTTCGCCAAAGGATTCTAGATTTTTTTTATAGACTTTAAGATTATTTCCAATGGTTTCATCCAAAGTTTTCATGTCCGATCTACAACTCTCTAACAAAGACGAAATTCTTAAATCCGAATTATACTTTAATTTGTCTAATAAGTAACCAAGAAAATCTTCACCAACGGTATAAGGCTCAAGTTCACTTACTAAGACCTGGGCATTGATGAGTGTTTTAATAAAGTCCTCTGCAGCTGAGTCTTCAAAATCTAGCCCAATGATATATTTTAAAAGTTCCTGAAAAGTTTTTCCGCTTTTTGTGAAGTCAATTGTAGATTCAATAACCTCATTTGGTGCAATCCGTTTAAGGTCGTATTCTTTTCTGCCATCAATAGGTTCTACTTTAATATATCTGAATTGGTCAACACTTTTATAAAGTGTAGTGTTCGGATAAAAAGTTAGTTGTGGTAAAACATTTGTATTTGAAATAAAACCCCGTGCCAATTCGGCCAAAACTTCAAAATCAAGTCTTGTATGCCTAAAATGATTTGATTTGTTTTCTAGGATAATATTTGTGGCTTCTGCAAATGTTCCAACTGAGGTTCCTGCAAATAAACCAAAAGGTGTACAGCGGGTAGAGATTCTAGTAAGATATTTTAAAAGCGGAATAGTTAATTTATTCTTCTCTTTGGAGTCAATCATACCTTTCTTCTGAACGCTTTCTAACTGTTCGAAAAAATCAGGTGAAGCAAGAAAGATTGCCTCCTTAACGCAAGGATCTTCAAATTGTTTCCAAATAGCATCAATATTGCAATCAGAATTGTAAATATCTAGGATGGTCTTCAATGAAAATAGGGGCGTCCGAAGGACATAGCGGTCTAATATTCGGTATGTTGAATTTAATGATTTTATCACAAAAATGCTTAATATTCCAATATAGATAAAGTATTGTTAAAATTAGAGATTTTTCGTAATAATGGCTAATAATATAGGTGACATAATTCATGAAAGACATGGCTGAAATTCTTGAATTACGATACTAATTATTTGATTAACAAGTGTTTATTATATAATTTTTAGCGTATGTGTAACAGTTCAGCCGTTTTGTGTTGGTAGATACGGGTTCTCAAGAAAAGCCTGTTGAATATTTTGGAGTACGGGCCGTTTATTTTTCTCTAGGGTAGAGATGTGCCCTCTAATTGTTGCAAAGTATTGCGCATGGGCCTGTGACCTAAAACAACCTTTGTAACCTGAGTTCGACCTAAGGATTTAAATGAATAAGGCTAATTGAGCAGTATTCTCTGTTTCAAATTTAATGCTAGGTTTCTTATCTTGAAAAGAATAAGCAATAAGGCTAGCTACTAAATTGGTAATAAAATCACCAAAACTTCTGTGCCTAGAATGTTCTGCTTGAGCGATGTTTTTTAATTGGTCATTTATGGTTTCTATAACGGAACGCTTTCTGAGTAATATTTTATCTCTCATAGTTATTAGCACATTTTTCATGTTGTTTCTAATGCCAGTAACCAGATGCACCCTTTGGTCGAATAGTAAAGCCCATAGTAGTTTAGAAATATAGCCTTTATCTGTATGTAAATTTCCCTGCGTCAAGAGCGCAGGGAAATTTATAAAAGGTGATTTTTGTCATATTTATCATTGAAATAGACTTCTACATTTGAGAAATTTAATCAGAAACTCAATTGTAAATTGTGAAGATTTCGTATCTTTAATTGCTCCCTCAGATTACTAACTATCAACCTATGAAACACTATTTAACAGTACTTGTTTTTTCGCTATTGTTCAGTACTTCTGCCCTTGCGCAAGTAAAAATAGATGCAGAAGTACGACCTCGATTTGAATATCGCCACGGTTTTGGAACACTCTTCCCTAATAACGTCGATGCCTCTGCC
>QIJL01000614.1 GCA_003232435.1 Flavobacteriales bacterium
TCGAACAAATGAAAAGGAAGGCTCAATAAAAAGTAAATAAGCACGATAAAAAACCCGTAGAGAATCGCACTTGCAACTCCCTTTGATTTATTTTCGGAATGTTTTGTAAAAAAGGAGACCGTCAACGGAATCATCGGAAAAACACAAGGAGTCAACAAGGCAATCAGGCCTCCTAAGAAGCCCAAACCGAAAATCATCCAAAGGCTTGATCCAGCGTCCAATGTTTCTTCTGAAGTCTTTAAAAGATCTTTGTTCTTTAAATCTAAATGCAGGGCAGCACCCATTGCCAAGCTGCGCTCGTCAACGGTTTTTTCCGTTTTGACCACGGCCCCGCCATCCAACGAAAAGCTGAAATCGATTTCTTCGGGAATACAGACTTCCTTACAAACCTGATACCAAAGGTTCACATCGATTTGACGCACATCGGGATTCAGTAATTTTACTTTTTGGGTAAAAACAACTTCTTTTTTAAAAAAGGTCTCATCTACCTCAAAAATATCGCTGTACTCGGTAATGGTCTTACTTTCTTTAGTCTCACCGACCAATTCAAAATCCTCGCCCGCTTTTTCATAGGTAAACTCCGAGGGCATTGAGCCGCCTTCCGCGGTATGTTGCGAATACACGTGCCACCCTTCAAAAATCTTTCCGGTCATGACCAATTCATACTCGGTATCGGAGATCTTCTTTGACTCTTTTGACCACAATACCGGGTTCTCATCATCTTGTGCAAACGATGAAAATCCTACTAAAACCAGTAGTATATAAAGAATTTTATTATACATCAATTCAGCGTAATTTTTATAATGGTCTGAGTTGCCTCTGTAACTTTGAAGCGATCATCACCTCTTTTACCAACGACCCACATCAATTTGTCGTCGGAATACAGCAACCATTGCTTCTCTTTCGAAATCATATCCATCTTCTCGTCTTTGAAAAATTTGGATACTTTTTTCTTCCCCTTCATTCCCAAAGGATAAAAGTAGTCGCCTTCTTGCCACTTTCTTAACACCAAGGGATATTTTAACGTTTTTTTGTCAATGTGAAGTATGTTTGGTTTGTTAGCCTTTTCATAATTATCCACTTCTTCTATTGTTATTTTTATAGGATAAGCAATAGCCCGTGTTTCTTCTGCTATGAAAAAAACCTCATCTTCCAGAGTTTCCAGCTTTTGCAATAAGAGCTCCTCACGATCCTTTAACAATCGATGTGTTTTTGAACGTACTTCTTTGCCGCTTATTCCTGTCAACAATCCTTTTATATCGTTCCAAGCGGTAAAGCCATAATCATTGAAAAATTCGTACAAATAAGCCTCTGTTGGATTTAAATTCTGGATTTTTTCGATGGAAATCCGCGTCACGCCATCTATTTCTATAAAAAGCTCGCTTTTCAACTCTTTAATATGGTTCTTTAAAATCGAGGAGCTTCCTTTTAAGTTTTCTAGGGTATTTCCGAAATTCCCTGAAAAAGTTGGGTGCAATTCCTTCAACTTCGGAATTACCTCATGACGGATTTTATTCCGCAAATATTTCATGTCCGTATTACTTTTATCTTCTCGCCATTGCAGTTTCTTAGATTCTGCATACCTCAAAATTTGCGCTCTTGAAAATGCTAGTAACGGGCGGGAAATAGTATTGGTCTTAGCAGGAATTCCGGTCAAACCTTCAAGTCCCGTTCCACGGGAAAGGTTGATTAAAAAAGTTTCAAGATTGTCATCGGCATGATGCGCAGTCACCAAGGTTCTATAGCCATATTCTTGCATGATTTGTTCGAACCAATGGTACCTCAGTTCTCTTGCAGCCACCTGAACTGAAACTTTATTTTTGTTTACATAACCAATTGTATCAAAATGAGTTACGTGAATTTTAGAATTCAAATTTACTGCAAGATCGTTTACCGATTTTTCATCCTTATCGCTCTCGGAACCTCTTAATCGAAAGTTGCAATGTGCGAGCGCAAATGTCATATCACTTTGAGCGAAAAGATAGGCCAATGCCACACTATCTACTCCCCCACTGACCGCTAATAAAAATGGTGTTCGTTCTAGGTGGGGAAAGTTGTTGTCAATATGTTTTTGGAATTCGGCTAACACAGCACAAAGTTACTCAAACTCTCTGCCTGAACCAATTCTGAACGGCCTGTAACATTTCTTGGGCGCAAAGGTCGTAATGCAGTTCATGATAACCTCCTTCGAATAGTTGAAATTTCGTTTTGTTGGAATTATTATGAAATTCCTCTGTTCCACGATAATCTATGATCGGATCACCAGAACCATGCAGCAATAAAGTATCGACTTCGTGCTGACCTGCATTGTCGATAGCCCATTGCCCGGCATCCATAATAGGAAAGGAAAACATCGGACTTACCATATCGTGCACCAATGGGTCGGATTTGTATTTCTCGACTTCATCAGGTATTCTCATTGTCAACGAAGAATAAATATTCAACAATAGTCTACCAAGCACCATTTTCCATTTGGGTGGCTCGAAAGCCAATCTCAAATACGGACTTGTGGCCACAATGCCGATAATCTGGTGCTTCCTGCGAAGGGCATAGTTTAAGACCAGATTTCCTCCCATACTATGTCCGTAGAGAAAAAGAGGTTTTCCGGGGAAAAGACTTTCCGTTTTAAGAATAACTTCTTGAAGAATATCCAATAAAGCTCCATAACTAGGGCAATGGCCTCTTTTTCCGTCTGATTTCCCATGTCCGATATTGTCATAGGTAACCACGGCCAATCCGCAATCAAGAAGTGCGGGAATCACATTTTCATGATACCGTCCCGA
>QIJL01000487.1 GCA_003232435.1 Flavobacteriales bacterium
TTCAAGAGATTACTCTGCTTGTTGGTCACATCGATCAATTCTTGACGAACGCCGATCTTTTTGTCCAAGGCTTCCATTTGCTCCAAGACATTGCCTCGCTCTTTCTTTTCGGAAAAGAGCAAACGGTTGATATCGTCTATTTCTTTCTGAAGTGCTTCACGTTTTGTCTCTAATGCCTCTTGCTCGGCAGATTGCCCCCAGGTTCCTGCTGATAGGAGCAGGAACAGCACAGCGCAAAGGATATGTCTTTTATTAGAGGTCATTTTTGGTCAGCACTATCTCTTTGTATCCGTCGGGAATTTTATAGGGAAAACGCACTGGTTCATCGAACTCGATATTCCGGTATTCGATGTCAATCGTGTTTCTTTTGTCTTTTTCGATGGCAACAATGTAGATTTCGTTGGGCAAAATCCATTTGTTGATTTTTTGATAGTTCTTGTAATTGATGTCAAGTAGTCTTTTACGCAATGGTTGTGACAATTGTTGCGATGCCATTTTGAAGTTCTTCGGCTCGATTTGAAACAAGGTCTTAAAAAGTGTTCCCGGGTTTTTGGGTTTCAATTCATAGTTTTCTTCGGATACCGACGCATTGTAACTTTCATCTCTTAAATCGAAAAGTGCCTGCCCCAGTAATAGGTTCTGCACTTTTTCAAAATCAAGCTCCGTGCCCAGCAAATTACTCAAAAAGGAAAAATCGCCATCGAAATATTCATTTTCCAACTTGTTATAGAAACTTACTCTTTCAGGGGTGATATAGGCCTTGACAATACCAAAGGGGGCACTAATCCAGACGACCTTGTCCTTTTCCATTCGAAGACTAACGGCAAGACTTTGAGAAGATTCCCCGTCGGAATAATCGATTTTCAATTTTCCGGCTAAGGTTTTAAAATCGAGTTGATTCAAATAGTGCTGACGGATAACATTTTTGGCAGACATCTTTTCACTTGCCGTACCATCGGAAATTATTTTTTTTGTTCCGCAGGATACCACCAAAACAAGTAAAACGAACATTCCAACCAAATTCTTCATTTCAGTAATCATGCTTCAGATAAAGGTTAAAACCCGGATTTTACCTTGCTAAGATACATATTCGCCTTTACGGAATTGTTCATAGCATTGTAGGCATCTGCCAATTGGGTGTAGATCTTATTGGCCAAAGAAATATCATTCAACAAATAGTCAATGCCGGACTCCAATACTTCAATAGCTTCTCGGTTTTTCCCTTTTTTGTTGAGCGCATATCCATAGGAATAATAGAAATAAGGTTGTAGGGGGTAATTGTCCAGCGCCTCTTCACTTATTTTTAATAATTGTTGATTGTTATTGATCCGCATAAGCCCTTCTATCTGAGTTTTATAGCCCTGAGTTGGATCAGGAGCACTATTGTTCACGGCCGTAAACTCCATTTTCTTGGTTTTGGACTCTTCCTTTTCAATAGAATCTTTGATTTTAGATTCCAGTTCATCGGAAAAAGTAGAAGCATCTGAAGGATTAAGGGCCTTCAAAGCCTTTTCATATTTTTTTTGATTGAAATAAATCAGGGCAAGGTTCTCTTTCAGCTTGGTATTGGAAAATGATAGTTGTGATTTTATTCCATCTATAGTGTTTCCCTGTTTCTGAACAATGTCAACCAAAGTATTCAAATACCACAGATTGGCCGGTTCTGAATTTATTGCTGTAATAGCATATTCCTGTCCGAAAATATATTGCCCGTCGGCCAAATAGGCTTTTGCCAATTCATGGTCTACTACTATATTGTTCGGTTGCAGTTGCTTGCACTTCAACAAAAGATTAATGGCCTTGTCGTAGTTTTCGATTCCTTTTTGTTTAAGGGCCTCAAAAAAACTCTCCTGAAAATCATCGGAGTATTCTTCTAAAAATACCTCAGCGCTTTCTTCAATATCAATTTCAGGGGTTTCTTCTTGGGCGTTTAAATAAAGAGGTGCTATGACCAAAAGAAGAATTAATATGGAAATTGATTTACCCATTTGCTATTATAAAATGTTCTAAGAGTTACTTTACACCAGTACTACCGAAACCACCTTCGCCTCTTGAAGTTTCCAAAAGTTCTTCAACTACGACCCATTCGGCACGTTCGTGTTTTGCGATGACCAATTGGGCAATACGTTCACCATTTTCAATGGTAAATGGTTCGTTGGAAAGGTTAACCAAAATCACTCCGATTTCTCCACGATAATCCGCATCGACAGTACCTGGGGCATTGAGTACGGTAATACCTTTTTTAGCAGCCAAACCGCTACGAGGGCGAACTTGCGCCTCAAAACCTATAGGAAGCTCGATAAACAGTCCTGTTTTGATAATGGCTCGCTCTAAAGGTTGTAACGTTACGGAAGTCGAAATATTGGCTCGTAAGTCCATTCCTGCCGAAGCCCCGGTTTCATAGTG
>QIJL01000138.1 GCA_003232435.1 Flavobacteriales bacterium
TCTAGATTCTTAAGTTTTTCATTTGAAAATGAGAGGTTTAAAGGCATATAATCTTGAATCGGAATGGTCGTATCGAGCATAGGAATCGACTCTTTGGAATAAGATCTCAGAATTTGGTGTATTTCATCCATAATTCAAATCTAGAATAATGTGGTCAAAATTGCCATAAAATACTTTTTCGCTAAAAGGATAAAAAACTTGAAAAAATATTTATACGTCTCATTATCAATACCCTAAAGCTGAATAAAACTTCAACTTATGTGCTGTAAAAATAATACTCGAGTAGGTAAAGTAAGATAGTGGTTTATAGAAAAACTACTATAATTGTTGTTAATTGGGTAATTCTTCGATAATTTTGAACAGAATGGCCAGATTATTTCCTCGGGCTCCTAAAAAAATATGTACTATGAAAATCAATTTAATTGCTCGATTGCTTTTGCTAGCTATTATAGCTGGATTTATATTGATTCCCGTCGCCTGTAGCAGCGATGATTCTAAACCTCCCATCGAAGAACCAGACCCCGACCCAATTCCAGACCCGACCAATGCCGCTACAACGATCGAAGCTACCTCACCGGTGTTAGCAGACGGTACTGCCACATCTGCGGTTACCGTAACTCTGGCTGACACCAAAGGAAACCGGTTTACAACTAGCGGTGGCACGGTGGCCTTGGTCGCTACAGGTTCCGCAAGCGTATCCGCGGTAACTGATAATGGCGACGGCACCTATACGGCCACAGTAACAAATACGATGGCCGAGACTGTAACAATATCTGGTACCCTGGGCAATTCGGCCATTACCGATACGGCCGATATCATGTTCGATCCTGTCCCGGAAGAGGATTCCTTGATAATCGCGATCAATGCAGGAGGCGAGCAAGTGGTCATAGATTCTGTAACTTTTGTGAAGGACACACTGTTCAATGTGCCCTCATTACCGTTTGCCAATGATGAAATCACCGACATTTTAGAAACTGAAGCAGATACTCTTTATGTTACAGAGAGAATTCGGGGTACTGGTATGTCAACCATCGGCTATAGCATACCTGTGGATAGTGCCACATATGAGATAAAATTACATTTTGCGGAAATTTTCTGGGGCCTTGATGGTCAAGGTGGTGCGGCCGGCGGAGCAGGCTCGCGAGTTTTCGATGTAATGGTAGAAGATTCATTGATCATTGATGATTACGATATCTTCGCCGATGTAGGTGCCGCCACGGCAACAATTAAGATTCACGAAGCAATGGTCGTCGATGACACTTTGAACATTACCTTAACATCTAGTGTCGACCAGCCCAAAATTTCGGCCTTGGAGGTTATCAAAAAAGCAGGGAATTAATTACGGTTTTATCGATAATCAAAAAATCCTCGATGTTTTCATCGGGAATTTTTTTGCTTTCATCCATAATCCAAATCTAAATCTAAAATAATATGACTAAAACCACGTTAAAACCTTGTCCCTGGAAAGGATAAAAATTTAAAAATATTTACAAGAAACTCACCATCAACGTTTTAACCTATTTTAAACTTTATCGATTGCACTAGAATAATAACAAGATGTAGTTAAATTAAGAAAGTGGTTTGTCGAAAAAGTAAAATAATCGTTGCTAAAAGAGGAATTCTTAGATAGTTTTGAAGCAAAATGGCCAAAATATTTTCTTCGGGGCCCTAAAAAATATGTATTATGAAAATTAATTTGATTTCGAGAATTCTGATATTGATGGTGATAGGATCGTTCATTGTTGTTCCGGTAGCCTGTAGCAGTGACGATGGGGGTACACCGCCTATCGAACAGCCTGATCCAGATCCTGACCCCGATCCAGACCCTGTCCCAGATCCAACCAACGCCAATACGACCATCGATGCCACCGGGTCAACAATCGTTGGAGGAACGTCGACCTCAACGGTAACCGTACAAATTGCGGACGCCGATGGAAACCTGTTGGCCACTAGCGGCGGCACGGTAGCATTAGCTGCAACCGGTTCGGCGAGTGTATCCGCCGTGACCGATAATAGCGATGGCACTTATACTGCCACGGTTACAAACACCGAAGAAGAGGCCGTAACCATATCGGGTACCCTAGACGGGAGCGCAATTACCAATACAGTCGAAATCACTTTCAATCCCGACGATTCGAATCCCGCCCAAGAAGCAACACAATCTACGGTGGAGGTCGGACCTTCACTTCTAAGAATTAACAGTGGCGGCCCAGAGGTAACTTTTGGCGGAGTAACATTTTTGGAAGATCAATATTTCAGTGATGATACTACGCCATTTACAAATCCTTTTGTCACAGAAATCGCTGACACCGACATGGATGATATCTATCTTACCGAAAGAGTTACCGCAAACGGTACAAATATCAAGGGACCAATGTCATACAACATACCGGTAACGAAGTAACGAACGGCACTTATACGGTTAAGCTCTACTTTGCCGAAATTTATTGGGGTGTTGAGAATCCACAGATGTTGGCAGGTGGGGTAGGTAGTAGAATCTTCAATATCTCTATGGAAGAAACATCTATTTTCACAGGTTACGATCTTTTCAGAGATGTAGGTGCTGCCAAAGCAGATTCACGTATGTACGATATTGAAGTTACAGACGGTGAATTGACCATCTCTTTGGAATCTACCATAAATAAGCCAAAAATCTCGGCAATTGAGGTTTTTGGAAACGGCACTATAGGCGGTTAAAGAGCCTTATAAAGCACCGAAAAAACCTGTCACGAGACTTCATGACAGGTTTTTTTATTTAAAAATGTAAGTACTTCGTAACTTGTACTACAAATCGTGAAAACGAATCGCTATGAAAATTTTAAAGATTTCCACTGTACTCTTAACCATTTTGTTTACCAGTGGTTGCCGATCATCAGGAAAAAAAGACAATACGAGTAAGCAGAATGTCGTACAAGCTGCGACAGAAATGGATAAAAAAACTCTTCAAGATTTAAGCACCTACGAAACGGCATATTTTGCCAGCGGCTGTTTTTGGTGTGTCGAGGCCATTTTTGAAAGTGTAAAAGGCGTCAAAGAAGTAATCTCAGGCTATTCGGGAGGCAAAGAAAAGAATCCAA
>QIJL01000412.1 GCA_003232435.1 Flavobacteriales bacterium
CCGGGCTGCGAAGATGCTCAGAAACATCGTAGCGCGTTGTCTGAGTTTTTGCCATAATTTACTCCTATAAATTTCGCGCCAGACGCGCGGCGGTCTTGATATCTTTGGTTTGGGAACCTTTGTCTCCGCCAGCCAATAAAATCACCACGGTCTGCCCAAACTGTTTGTAATACACGCGATAACCGGGGCCATAATTTATCCGCAGTTCTGAAACACCTTCACCCACAGGCTTCACATCTCCGGGATTCCCAGCCGCAAGCCGCTCAATGCGAACCAAGATACGCGCACGTGCCTGGATGTCCTGTAGACCATCAAGCCAACGAGAGAAAACTTCCGTCTTGCGCATCTCGATCATCGCCTAACTGTATCCTTATGGCTACATATTGTCAACGCAGATATTGGAAATTGCATCGAAGTTGGTCGTGATGATCTAAATGTGGTAGAAACTTCCGGTGGGGGTGGTTTTTGGGGGAGAACACATCTTTTAATAAATAATCAGCAATATTATTTTGCTCTGAGGTGTCTTAATGCAATTTAATGGCTTTGCATTTTCAGGTTATCGCAGTATCGGTGATGAGCTTGTAAAAATTGCCCCTCTTAAAAAAATCAATCTCATCATCGGTCAAAATAACTCTGGCAAATCAAATATCCTTAGTTTTTTGAAAAACCACTTACCCCGTGTTCACGAACAAGTAGTGGGCAACGGAAGAGTCGATGGCTTTTCCGATATAGATCGACACATGTCATCAAAACCTACTACAGCGCGGCTTGCATTTCCTTTAAAACCAGAAGGAGAGGAACTCGAATCCTATTTAGACAAAAACTTACCGAATGGATCCCATGATGGCAGTGATGACACATGGCAGAGAAACTTACTCACAAAAATAGTGAAATCCGAGCCACTCCTTAAAGATGACGGCTATGCATGGTTTGTCTACGAATCACCCACGCTCAACGGAGAATATAAGCTGTCGATTCCTAGTTCGATCAATGAAGTTCTTAAAGAGGACGAATGTCGCCAACTTTGGGCTAGGCGCACAAGCATGAGGATTCAACACGCCCCACATATGAGTCCGATGATCCCAGAAATCATTGACACGCTGACTCTTCCCAATCATATCCCACCGATTGAACTTATTCCTGCAATTAGAAAAGTCGGCGAGGCAAAAACAAAGGCAGAGGACTACAGTGGGCTTGGCATTATTGAACGGCTTGCCAAAATCCAACATCCACCACTCGAAAAACAATCCCTCAAAAAAGATTTTGTAAACATCAACCAATTTCTAAAAGTAGTATTAGAAAATGAAGAGGTCTCAATAGAAATCCCTCGTGATGAGGACACGATTCTGGTACACATGAATGGAAAAACCTTGCATTTGTCTTCCCTTGGAACTGGAATCCACGAAGTGATTATTATCGCGGCGGCGGCTACCTTGCTCAAAGACTCCATTCTCTGTATTGAAGAACCTGAGCTTCATCTCCATCCATTGCTTCAAAGAAAACTGATCCAGTATCTTTCAGAAAACACATCGAACCAATACATCTTTACAACACATTCTGCTCACCTGTTGGATATTGACGGGGCGGAGGTCTTTCATGTGAAATATGCTGATGGAGCGACCACTGTAGATGCGATTGCGACAACAAAAGATAAATCGAATATCTGTCACGATCTTGGATATAAAGCCTCAGACTTACTGCAAGCAAACTGTGTCATTTGGGTGGAAGGGCCTTCTGATCGAATCTACATCAACCACTGGCTGAAAAACATTGATGCTTCTCTCATCGAAGGGATTCACTATTCGATTATGTTTTATGGCGGGAGATTATTTAGCCATCTCACTGCCGAAGATGAAGAGGATACCAATGAGAACCTTCAAGATTTTATCTCAGTCCGAAAACTAAACCGCAATACCTGCATCGTTTTTGATAGCGATAAAAGTGCACCTAAAAAACAATTAAACAAAACAAAAAAACGCCTCAAAACCGAGTTTGACAAAGGCCCGGGATTTGCCTGGGTGACCGCAGGACGAGAAATTGAAAACTATATTGATCCTGAAATATTGGAGGCATGTATTCAAACCGTGCACCCCAGCGCAAAAGAAATCATCGAAAAAACTAAATGGTCGAACTTGCTGGACTATCATAAGAAAAATACGTCTAAAAAAAGAACCGCCGATAAAGTCAAGATTGCAAGACATTATGTGGACAATTATTCGGCTGATTTAGACGTTTATGATTTAAAGAAAACCATGAATAAATTGAAAATATTTATTCATGAGTCAAATGGAATGAACGAGGGATACAGATGACAAACCAAGACATCCGCTGGATTCAGCGTTTTAATAATTTCTCTAAAGCCCTCAAACAACTCACTAAATTTATCGAAAAAGAAAACC
>QIJL01000592.1 GCA_003232435.1 Flavobacteriales bacterium
CCGTAGCTATGGCTATGCTACTAAAAAAAGCCTTCATTAGAACACAAAAGCCGAAAATCTCGGTTCCAAACAAAAACTCAAGACGAGTTCACTGTTAAATATTGTGAAAATCTTGATTTTCAGGGCCTTTTTCGTACATTTGAAGTTCCCATAAATCTTTCTCTGCCCCAGATTTAACCCCTTATAGCTTTGATTTAATAACTCGTGCTGTTCCTTATTTTAGGGATATCGGCATTTAAATGAAACTATATGGGAACATTTTTACACTTTAAGAACCTTTATAACGAAGCTTTTGATAGTTGTGAGCCGACCGTTTTGGTTGTGCTATTGAAGATTTATTCGGTTTTTTGTGCTGCTATGATCGGCATGGCCGTGTATGCTTTTTTATATCGAGCTTTTACCGGATTTGAATTTTAAGAACAGTGTTTATTTGCCCTTTTGCTTGAACACTATATGAATAAAAAACCTGACAAAAATGTCAGGTTTTTTAGTTCTTCAACTTGTCTTTCGACAATTCAAATATTTTTTTGATTTTAACTCTGCAGCTCTGCTTCTATAATTCGAAGGGCATCCGTTGCGTTTGACAATTCCGCATATTTCTTGATGCTAAGGCCGCGATCGCATTTTATGTCCAAATCCGCACCATTTGAAATCAAGGCTTTCAATATTTGGGCTCTATTGTATCGGGCGGCGAATATAGCAGGAGTTTTTCCCAATGATTTTTGATCGACGTCTTCGCCCAAAGCGATCAGCTTTTTAACCGTTTCGAGATCTCCTTTGACTATTGCCTTACAAAAGGAATTGATTCCATCGAAGTTATCAGCCGTTATAATGCCGACATTACGATCGTTCGTAACTTTCTCGTTCGCAGTAATGGCGCCAAATGCAAATAGGGCAAACGCCATCGTTAAAAATGTTTTTCTCATGATGAATGATTTAGATGCCGAAACAAGTTCGGCACAGGTTGATGAATAATTTTGATTATTTAAATATAGACTAGAATTAGTCTAATTCGTCCCCAGATTAACATTTAAATAACTTGGTTTTAACATCCATCGCAGGTTTTCGGCTAAATTTTCTCATCTTTTTCGGTATTTGTTTTTAAAATCGAGAAAACAAGATTCAAAAAATTGGCAATACTTCCTCAATCGTTCTACTTTTGAAAAAGCAATAGAAAATGTACATGAGCAAAAAAGTTATTTTGATGATTTTAGACGGATGGGGCAAGTCTCCCGACCCCAAAGTATCGGCCATAGACAATGCAGATACACCATTTGTCGATTTCCTCTATAAAAATTATCCCAACGCCGACCTATTGACCGATGGCATGAACGTAGGCCTTCCGGAAGGGCAGATGGGCAATAGTGAGGTCGGGCACATGAACTTGGGGGCCGGTAGGATCGTTTATCAAGATCTCGCCAAGATAAATCTGGCAGTAAAGGAGAATTCCTTAAAGGATGAAAAAGTTTTGCAAGACGCTTTTGACCATGCCAAGGCAAATAATAAATCCGTTCATTTCTTAGGATTACTAAGTGACGGGGGGGTGCATTCACATACCGAGCATTTAAAAGGATTGATCCAGGCCGGAAATGATTATGGTCTGGATAAAATGTTCATTCACACCTTTACTGATGGAAGGGATGTTGACCCCAAAAGTGGAAAAGGATATTTAGAGAACCTAAGCGTTTTTTGTTCCGATAAAAATGCCAAACTTGCCACGGTAATTGGTCGATATTATGCAATGGACCGTGACAAAAGATGGGAGCGGGTAAAACTGGCTTACGATGTTCTGGTCAATGGGAAAGGAAAAAAATCAAACAATATTTCAGAAACAATTCAGGAGAGCTATGATGCAGGCACCACCGATGAATTTATCGAGCCGATCGTAATGACCGGTACGAACGGAAAACCCATTGCAAAAATCCAGAAGGATGATATTGTCTTCTTTTTCAACTTTAGAACCGATCGCGGAAGGGAACTTACGCAGGTCTTAAGTCAAGAGGATATGCATGAGCACAATATGCACAAACTCAAGTTGTATTACGTTACCATGACCAACTACGACGATTCTTATAAAGGGGTCCATGTGGTTTATGATAAAGAAAACATCAAGGAAACCTTGGGCGAAGTTTTGGAAAAAGCCGATAAGAAACAGATTAGAATCGCTGAAACGGAAAAATATCCGCACGTAACCTTCTTTTTCAATGGTGGAAGGGAAATTCCCTTTGTTGGGGAGCAAAGAATATTATGTCCCTCGCCAAAAGTCGCCACCTATGACCTGAAACCCGAGATGAGTGCTTACGAAATTCGGGATGCTATCATCCCAGAACTTGAAAAAGGGGAAGTCGATTTTGTTTGCCTCAATTTCGCGA
>QIJL01000595.1 GCA_003232435.1 Flavobacteriales bacterium
GAAAGAAAGTAACTATAGGATTTTTGATATTTTCCGTCTAGCGAAAAAGTCTCAAAGAATAAAAAACCCGCCCTACTTTAAAAGAGCATGTAGGTTTCAATCAATGGCGACCGTGGAGTATGTCTGAGATGTAAGCCGAGTGAGGTGAGGTATGGGCCCGTTGCTCTCGTAAAATAGTAAGAATTTATGAATTCTAAAGAAATGGGCCTCGGATGTCAAGATAATCAATTTTAGACTTGTTATTCTTTCGAGAAACCAGATCAAGGGTTTTGCACGATCTCTACTTTGATTGTTGTGACCACATAAACAAGCTCGGGGAAAAAATCTGCAAGCAGCGGAACTTCACCCTGGTTTTCAGGCAATCCGTCATTTTTTCCATAAACCAGTACGGCGATTTGAAAATTGGACTTATCCATAATTGATTCGGTTTTTAATGTAAGGGCGGCACTCAATCTTGTAACTAGAGAAAAAACTGGGAAGAAAGCAATAGGGTTTGACCAGGAGGCTGCGTCTTTAAAATGTGTGCTCACAAAAAACTGTGTTTCCTCTGCAAAATTAGAAGGCTCCACACTCACCGTCATTTCACAGGTCTGCAAACCCGAGTTTTGCAAACAAGACACGCTTGCACCTGAAACGGGCTCAATCGAGAGACTCCCTGCATCTCCCAAAAGCGGAAAATCCGAATTGATCCCTGAGACATCAAGAGAACTAATACCAGGGGCGCAAATCACGGTGCTTTCAACATCGACACAACCCCCTTCTTTTGTTACTTTCGCAATTGCATTCTGCTCAGCCTTGGCCCGCGCATCAAATCCACTGGAACCACTGCCCCCACAGGCGCTCATAAACATGAAAACGACAGATAAAATGGCCCACATTGTAGTCTGAAAGAGCCACTGTATTTTCGTTATATTTTTATGATGGGCTGGATGTAATGAGTACATTGAGAAACTTCCCCGCCTCCCCTTCTTCGCTTGCAAATTCTGAGGTCAATTGGGTGACCGCAGCATTGAGTTTCTGATAAAAGGCTGCAATTTGATCTTCTGGAATTTGAAGATAGTGATTTCTGAGATAGGTTTCTTGTTCCTTGAGCACGACTTTTCCCAAGAGCCCTTTGGTAAAAATGCCGCAAAATTCAACCGCGAGTGCATGTTTCTCATCTGGATCTTCCGCAATGTAATGTCCACCCAGACGCCGGACTTGACCTTCGACTTGCTCAATAAGTCCTTGCATTTTTAGAATATCCATCACCGTTGAGAGTAAACCCGAAGGACGGTTTGCTCCCAAACTCAGGATGCTGCGATTGAGGTCCGCCTGCCAGCGTGTTAAAGGGATCCAAGTCCCATCATCGGGTAAAGCCGCAATGGCACGGCTGACCAGGGCCGCGACTTCTGCCTGCTCCAGTCCTTTAATGGTTTCTTGATCTTCTCCTTTGATTGCCTTATGCAGCTCCCGGGAAAACGCATACAACATGCGATCCCGCCATAAAAAGACAAGCAGGGTTTCCGGCATTTCTTTACGTACGTGTGCCAATCTATGCACCAGAGCCTCTGTCGGAAAACGTTTGCCTTTTTCGATATAGCTCAACATCACCGGCTCAACCGTGCCACCCAAAATTTCTGAGGCAAAACGTTTGAGCGTGTATTCCCGTCCCATCAAGACACGCGTTTGATAAAAAATGTCTTTGATGCCTTTAAAATGTGTGGGCTCTTGATCCATTGCCTGAATCTACCTCAGTCGTCCTGACATGTCAAACAACTAAAGCTTGATTTTTAAACAAAATTTGTTTAATTTAAAAACTAATAATGCTTTGCTTAGCGCTCATATTAAGGTTCCTTAAATAAACCAAGGAGATGATCGATGAAACGATTCATGAAACAATACGGCTTCTTACTTTCTTATTTTATTTTATTAGGCTTTCTCTATACCTCCTGTAGTCGTAATAATTCTGCAGGAAATCCAAGTCTTGAGGGTCAACTCCCAGAAATACCCTCACTCGGGAAAATATCTTCATTTGAAAGTGAAGCAGAGTTGGAAACCTATTTAAAAAAAGAATTTGCCACCAGTGCTCTCCCCATAACGGCTTATGAGGCTTTTGCACTTCCAGAACCACTTCCAGATACAGACCTTATCAATACAGAAGGCGTGGCATCCCTGGCCGACAATTTTTCAGAAACAAATGTCCAAGAATCAGGTGTTGATGAATCCGATAAAGTCAAAACGGATGGCACTTACTTTTATATCGCACAAAGACAATCTGTAAAAATCGCAAAAGTTGTTCCGAGCGATGCGATGAAAAGCGTTGCAGATATTAAAGTTGAGGGTCAGGTTGATGCGCTTTATCTCCATAAAAATCATTTGGTCATCCTCTATACCCCCCAGGGAGGTGTAGGTATCCCTTGGGCTAATGATGACAGAATGACAATCGCAACCAATGCCCTCATTGGCCCCGCGATTGTCCCGGT
>QIJL01000445.1 GCA_003232435.1 Flavobacteriales bacterium
TTTCGGCATCTTATTTCTTCCTCTTCTCCTGCCCTCAAATATATGTTATCTCACACATTCACTGTATGGCGACAGCTTGACACATAGGGGGGTCAACTATCGTTTCTCGATCGTTTAACTCAATCACTGTATGATTCTTCATGGTGGCGTATACTCTTGGTTGTTTGTTTTCTTTCTCGTCACAAATCAACCAGATACGCCACTTTTTTCAACTACCCCATACACTATTTTAGATTATAGCTCGTTTTAGATACCGTCGGATTCAACAGGGTATACATCGCCACACAATGAAGCACAACTGCACCTGGCGACAGAAGCAATGGGTTTCCAAGTCCAACAACCAAGTAACCCATTAAACCAATAGCGAAAAAAGATTCAAATAAGAATACTCCATTTAATATTCTTATCAATGCAATTATAATTGTCAATATATAAGATAAAAATAAAAAAATAGAAAAAACCCCTAACTTGTGTATTAAGTTAAGATAGGTTAATTCGAAACCATAACCCGTATCATCTCTGACGTAACCTGAACTCAATGAAGACCCTAAACCATTTCCGATAAAGGTTAAATCATCCACTAAATAATCGAACTGCTCAACCCTAATAGCATTAGATACTTCTTGAGAACTAAATGCAAAAAATAAAGCTCTGTAAAACGATGTAGGAAGCATAGCGAGTAATATGATGGAAATGATGAGTAGTATGCACAATTTCTTGGAAAGTATCCCCGATTTTAAAAAGAACACAAACGAAGAAAATGCCACCCCCAAAAGGAGCAACGCTGTGGCTAAAATGTAGCCCTTAGACATAGCGGGGACTACGAGCGCAATAAAAGTTAACAGCGTAAAAATAAAGCTTTTTGAAAAAAAATCAATTAGTCTACAATTACTCTCGATAAAATATCGTTTAGGAATTAATTGATAAGCTATCCCTACGGTAAAAAGGGGGAAAATAGCTATGAATCCCGTACTGTAAAAGCTTCTTAATTCAGAAATAGATGATTCAAAAAGAAAATTAACTGGGTTTGATATCCGTTGAATACTGGCCTCAAACCCATATACCATTTGAACGATTCCAGCAAATAAAACCACAAGATATAACGATTTTGATGATGGAGAAACAATCAGCACTATTGGGAATAACAAATATACGAGGAGACCAAAAAAGTTTCTAAAAACATGCGTGGTTTCTACCCCATTGAGAATACCTATAAAAGCACCTATGCCCCATGAAAAAACAATAAAGAACCAGAGATATGGCAAAGTTGATGAACTAAAAACATCTATCTTGTCTAAATTCGTTCTTTGGAAACTTAATCGAAAATGGATGCTTTCCCCAGCTAGAATTCGAATAGTTAGAATAAGCAATATGATAATTGCCGTAACAAAAAGAATAAGGTAAGGGAGGTCTCCTGTTTTTTCACCATAAACCGAAACTAATGAAAAAAATAACCCACTAACTAAAATTTTACTACTCATTTTTTGATTTATCTGATCTTACCCCAATAATGTGGACAGACAGTTAGGCCACTTTTTGCATTTTTCCCCATTCAAATTCATACTTGGCCGGAGATTGATACCCGTTTGTTGAATGACGCCTTCTGCGATTGTAGTAAATTTCTATGTAGTTGAATAGTGCTTGTTCCAACTGGCACTTTCTCTGGAATCTCCTGTGGTAAATGAGCTGTGTTTTTATTGTATGAAAGAATGACTCGGCCACAGCATTGTACCCCAAGGGCAGGCTTCGCGCTCCCAACAGTTCCCCTTGCGTGAACGAAGTCCCTTTTCTTAAGCAAGTCCCTGAAATCGGAGCTGGTATATTGAATACCCCGGTCGGAACCAGAAGCCCTTCACCGGGTCGCCTTCTGAAAAGCGCCTTTTGGAAGGCACGGATCATTGAATGACGCTCAAGGGATTCACTCAAATCCCAGCCGACTATGATACGAGAAAAAAGGTCAATAAATACAGTTAGATAGTACCATTTGGAACCAACCTTCACATAGGTGATATCGCTCACCCAAACGGTATTCGGGGATGGAACAGAAAATGCCCTGTTTAAAATATTTTCAGCAACAGGCTCTTTGTGTTTGGAATCGGTCGTGGCAACAAATTTTTTCAGGGTCTTGCAGCGTAAACCCATGCTTTTCATGTGACGCGCCACTCTATTTTTGCCCACGCTTGCAAATCCTGACTCTGCTCGAAGGCGGAACGTGTCAACCTCATATGGACAGTAGTTAAAAAGATTAAGTTCTATTTGTCTTTCACGTAACCTGCCGCAGATAGTGTTGGGAAATTCACATGATCCGCAGCGGATGAATGTGTGTCCTCATCAATGGCAATGGGATTTATGGCAACAAAAGTCGGTG
>QIJL01000078.1 GCA_003232435.1 Flavobacteriales bacterium
GTAAATACAGGGTATAGTCGTGCCATACCTAACCTTGGGGAAAAGACAGAACCTGAAGATAAAAAGATGCGCGAAAAGTTCTTCGGCATCAATGCCGATATAAAATATCTAGCAGAATGGTTGAACACTTTTGTAACCAGGAATAACCGCTGGCGCTCACCGAAATATATCGTTGGGGAATCGTATGGTGGCACCCGCGTTATGGGTCTTTCCTTGGCCATGCAAAACCAACAATGGATGTATTTAAACGGCGTCATTATGGTCTCCCCTGCAGATTATAAGGTGATTCGAACGGGTGGCCCGGTTTCAGATGCTATGAACCTCCCCTATTATACCGCGGCGGCATGGCATCATAAGGCGCTTCCAGCGGAGCTACAGCAAAAAGACCTGCTCGAAATCCTTCCCGAATCGGAAGAATATACTATAAATACCTTGATTCCCGCAATTGCAAAAGGTGGATTTATCGGTAAAACCGAAAAGAATGCGGTGGCTAAAAAAATGGCTTATTACTCCGGCATTTCCGAAAAGGAAATCCTCGACCAAAACCTAGTTCTACCCACTCGATATTTCTGGAAAAACCTTCTAAAGGAAAAAGGCGGGTATAATATCGGAAGATTAGATAGCCGATACTTGGGAATCGATCGTCAATTGTTCGGAGAAGGCCCTGATTATAGTGCGGAATTAACCTCTTGGCTACACAGTTTTACCCCAGCTATCAATTATTATCTGCAGGAAGAGCTCAAATTCAAGACCGACATCAAATACAATATGTTCGGCCCGGTACACCCTTGGAACAACGAAAATGATAATACTCGCGATAATCTTCGCCAGGCAATGGCTCAGAATCCGTATTTGAATGTTTTGGTACAAAGTGGATACTATGATGGGGCAACTACCTATTTTAACGCAAAGTATACCATGTGGCAGGTGGATCCCAGTGGTCGAATGAAAGACCGTTTTGAATTCAAAGGTTATCGTTCGGGGCATATGATGTACCTGCGTCGAGAAGACCTTCAAAAGGCGAACGATGATATTCGGGCTTTTATCACAAGAACACAGGCTAACGGAAAGAGTGCCAAGTATTAATTTAAAAATGAAGAACATCTTTACAATCATTGTTGTCAGGTAAAAGATACAAGGCCGCTTCGCTGTTAGAACAAAGAACAAAGACCCTCCAAAGGCGGGCAGGCGCGACCGTAACCAACTGATAACCTGCTTGGTAGTGATATGTAAAGGCTCTATTTTATTATTGCCTTGATAAATTCAATTTTATCGACTAGGGCATTTAAAGGGCAATGTTCGGTTTGGGCTAAAGCCCAAGTGCTTTTCCTGTTCCCGGCTTAAAAGCCGTGGCAATAGTATTGGAAAATCCTTTTTTCAATTGCCCCCGGATTTATCCGGGGGACGAATTTGATCCTGTTAAAGGGGCTTTAGCCCAAAACCCGTAAAACCAAACCAATGATCACCTGTACTGAGCAGTTCGACAAGCTCACTGTATCACTTGTCGAAGTAGAGGGTTTTCAAGAATCATAGCTTCCCTGCCTGCTGGCAGGCAGGTTTAAACTAGGGCCATATGTAAATTTTACATCTTATAATTTTCATTACATTATCCGAAAGCAAGGTCTTATTTTAAAAACCTTTTAAACTTAAAAATAGCAAGGCTTTAAATAGATCTGGATAATTTTAATCGGACAACAATACTTTACAATGAAAAATCTTAAAAAAAATATGTTGGTCTTGGCGATGTCGCTTGGGCTGATCGGCACTTTACAAGCTCAGGACGACTGGGCAGACCTTAAAAAATTTCAAGAAGATAATATGGAAGTAGGAATACCGGCGGAGAATGAAAATAGAGTCGTCTTTATGGGAAACTCCATCACAATAGGATGGTTGAATTCTAGACCGGAATTTTTTGAGGGAAAACCCTATGTGAACCGTGGAATCAGCGGTCAAACGACCCCGCAAATGCTGTTGCGGTTTCGGCAAGATGTAATAGATTTAAGACCCAAGGTTGTCGTAATTCTTGCAGGAACGAATGATATCGCAGGCAACACGGGGCCAATGACCTTGGAAGAAATATTGAACAATATCAAATCCATGTCCGAGGTTGCGAAAGCAAACGATATCAAAGTAGTTTTGTCTTCAGTGTTACCTGCTTATGACTATCCGTGGCGCCCTGGTCTAAAACCCAATGAAAAAATCCCGGCCTTGAACGAAATGATAAAAGCCTATGCGGAGACCTGCGCACATATCTACCTTGATTATTTTTCAGCGATGGCAGATGACCGAAACGGACTACCCAAGAAATATGCATCCGACGAGGTACATCCAACTCCTGAAGGCTACGCCGCAATGGAGCCAATGGT
>QIJL01000402.1 GCA_003232435.1 Flavobacteriales bacterium
ATTCCTTGGCCCCATTACCCCTATTGGAGGACTGTTTTTGGTGGTAGGTTGGGGTATGTTGCTCTACACTTTTATAAAGAATATTGTTTAAGGCAAAATCATTAGTTCGAAGCACTCAATTTTTTAAGTTGTTCTTTTCCGTAGTTATTGTCAGGGTTTAACTCAATTGATTTTTTGTAATTCTTGATAGCCAATGCTTTTTGATTGTCTAAGGCGTAGGCTTCCCCTAAGCTGTCATATACATTCCAAGAATCGGGAAACGCGCTAACATTCATCTTAAAAAATTCTATTGCCTCCTTTATTTTTTCAGATTGTAGCAACAAATAACCAACGCCGTTCATTTCATCTTCATTGAGGTCATATTCAATATCGTTCTTCAATTCTTCGAAAAGCTTTTTTCCTGTGGGAATACCTTTATCAAGAGTTTCGATGAGTATTGCCAAAGGCAAAGATTTCTCTACTTTCGGAAAATTGGTTCTACTGAAGGCATAAAATTTGATTGCTTTTTTTTCTTCTTTGTTTCTTAGCAAGGCGTAGGTTCCATTGTTCAAGGTGTTGCCGTCGATGCCCATTTTGAGATCGGGAAAGTATTTTGAAAATAAACCAAAAACGCCTTGTGCTTCATCTACTTTTCCAGTGCCCAACAGTTCACTAAATACGTTTGCTACCTCGTCAGAATTCAAAGGTCCGTAAGCTTTATCCGATTTTGTTCTATCGAACCAGGCAATTCCTGCAGTTGGTCCATCATCAACCATTATATCTAACAATTCATAAGCCAAGGATTTTTTTAACTTGAATGGTTTTCCGCCTTTGATCACTGTTTTTTTCGAAAGGATATTTTTATAATCGTCGAACGGATTCTTTTCAAAAAGAAGCATGTCCGCTTTTTTGCCTACTTCTATCGACCCGTAATCGTCATCCAATTTCATTGACTCATAACCATTTAATGTAGCGATTTGAAGGATGTCTTCCATCGAAAAACCGGCCTTATGAAATAGCATGAGCTCATAGAGCATTGCCTTTCCTCCGAATCGACAATCTGAACCTATGCGCAGCTTGACCCCTTTTTCATGGGCCTTTTTTGCATATAACATCATAAAGTCGAAAGCCTCTTCTAATTGTCTTTGTTGCTCTTCGGAATAGAAAACCATTGGGGACCTTCGAATAGGGAAGTACTCAAAGGAAGTAAAGAAATCAGTTTTGCCGGCCGAGGAAGCCAACACGTTGATGGCTGTGCTCAAACTCGCTCCCTTTGCCGCCATTCGATCGAATAGTGACATCAATTTGGCTTCAAATTCAGGCTTGTCTTTGATGTATCTAAAGAAGAAAGTCATGTGGGCCGAGAACTCATCAATACTTGGAGACATTTGAATACCAAATTCAGAGTTCATCGCTTTCCAATGCTCATCATAGTTTAGGATGCTCGGTGTTACCGTAAAGAAATGCTCAAAATTTAAAATGCCCATTTCCATAGCTTCATCGATGGTCACTACATTATTATCGGTATGGGTGTTTATAGTGATGTCATATTTTTTGGCTTCATCGACCATAGCTTCCATATCTGGTTTTCGCAATTTTCGGTAGAACTTCATATGCTTTAGACCTTTTTCGGCATAGGAACGTACTTTCTTCCTACCATCCTCAGGGTTCATCACTTCGATATGATGCTGCGGTTGTCTGCGATCTTCATCTGAAACGATAGAACCTCCACAAATAAAAAGATTGGGATATTCTGGCGTCGGGTTTTTTTGCCAGTTCAGGGTAACATCCATCCAAGTTTCTGGCTGACCCATATCGATAATGGTAGTGACCCCATGTGAAAGGTAATGATACGACATTAGGCCGCGGACCAATTCAAAATCTTCGGGATCAATGGTTTCGGGAGCAACGTCTTCGTCACTACCGTAATTCTGCATCAAGTGGGTGTGAGTATCGATAAACCCCGGGGTTAATAGGCGACCATGACCTTCTATGGTTTTGTTGGAATTAAAATCTTGGTTCACATCGATAATTGCCGCAATGGTATCGGCTTGTACCAAAACGGTTTTATTCTCCAGAACTTTTTTGCTCTTACTATCGAACAAATTGACATTTGTTACCGCAAGATCATATGTCTTGTTTTGGTTACAACTTGCCAAGTTCAAGACGAGGCACAGCAAAGCAGGTAATAACATTGTATGTTTTTTCATGAGATGACTTTTGATTTATGATGAAAGGGAAATATTTCTTCGGTGAAAGACCCGTTTGAATTTTACTATAACCTCAAATACATGTTCCCGTTAATAGTGTTTAATCGCAGACTATTTTTGCCATCTGCGGTACGGCCTGATATTTTTTGCCCGACGTGACGGTCTG
>QIJL01000552.1 GCA_003232435.1 Flavobacteriales bacterium
CAGGTCTTTTCCCAATTCTTCGTTTAACATCGCAATGATTTTTGATTTTCCCATGCTCAATTCCTCGCGTAGTACGGATGAGGAAAGAGAGACGAACAAAGTGCTATTTCTTAATTCAACTGAAGTCGTATAATTGTTCACACCATTACTCATTAATTTTACCCATGCCATACGAGCTTCGACTTTGTCAATTCCTTTTTGCAGACGGTTTTCTTTGATGAATTCCTGCATGGCCTCACCCATATTCAAATGTTCGTTTTTTCGTTTGCCCATTATTCCCCTACCTTGATCGGTTCAAAGCGCTTATAGTTATAGGTTAGTCCTTCTGCATTGCGCACCGAAAAATTATTTTCAGATAAACTTATCAATTCCTCCAACCGTTGTGCTACGAGGCCATCATTGTTTTCGGTATTATAATTAATAGAAAATATACCTTCACGTTCAAGAATTACAAATAAATCGGCGTCATTAGAGGTATCGAATGTTCCATTGAACCTAGGTTGTACCTTTTTACGATATCCTTTTTTATCTTCAAACATAATGTAATCGATGCTTGTGTTCACATTGTAATCTTTAGTGCTTCCGTCTGGGAAAATAACCTTTTCGATTTCCCAATACCCATTTAGTAAATCCAGATTTTCTTCGGATACCCCACTGCGACATCCAAAGGCCAAAAAAAGTATCAAAACCGATATTCTTTTCATCTTACAATTTAAAGATTTTATAAGATTGATGTATGTTCTTTACCACATTTTCAGTTCGGTCGGCATGTGTATCGCTAAGGAATATCTGCCCGAGATTTTCATTGTCGACCAGGGCGATGATATGGGCGACCCGACTTTCGTCCAACTTATCGAAAATATCATCCAACAATAGTATCGGTGTCGCTTTTGCCTGTTCTTTTATAAATTGGAATTGTGCAAATTTCAGTGCTATCAAAAAAGATTTCTGTTGCCCTTGGCTACCGAATTTTTTGATGGGATGGTTTTCTATCTCGAAACTCAGATCATCTTTGTGAATACCCACAGAAGTATATTGTAAAGCGCGGTCTCGGTCTAAGTTTTGTTCTAGTAGCGATATAATTCCGTTTTCTGATATCTTACTTTGATAGCGCAACGATACTTCCTCATTACCGCCCGATATTTCTGAATATTGTTCCTCGAAAATGGGAATAAAAGTCTCCATAAAGGCTTGGCGCTTTTCAAAAATCGGGGCTCCGTATTCGTTTAATTGCTGATTGTAAACAGATAAAGTATCCAAATCGAAAGTACGGTTCAACGCGAAATATTTTAAAAGGGCATTTCTTTGGGATAAGACTTTATTGTACTTCAACAAATCTTGTAGATACGATTTGTCTGACTGCGAGATGACGCCGTCGATAAACTTTCTTCGCGTATCGCTGCCCTCTATAATGAGATCTCGATCAGTGGGGGAAATTATGACCAAGGGTAAAAGCCCGATATGATCCGAAAGCCGTTCGTATAACTTCCCGTTTCGTTTGATGGTCTTTTTTGCATCCTTTTTCAGACTGCAAACGATTTTTTCCTTGCGATCATTTTTTATGAATTCCCCCTCGATTACAAAGAAATCTTCCCCATGCTTGATATTTTGACTACTTATGGGGTTGAAATAGCTTTTTCCGAAGGCGAGGTGGTAGACCGAATCCAGAATATTTGTCTTACCGACACCATTTGCCCCAACGAAACAATTGATTTTTGCATCGAACTCAAAATCAGAGGAGTCGAAATTCTTATAATTAAGCAGCGAAAGTCTGTCGAGACGCATTTTTTGAAGTTTTCCCAGAATGAACTCGTCTTGAGTTTTTGTTTGGAACCGAAAATATCAGCTTTTGTGCCCTAATGAAGATATTTTTTGGTAGCATAGCCATAGCTACGGTACTTAAGAATAGCAAAATTAGGGTGCAAAATGTGATATTTGCAGGTAAAAGAAAAATTCAAGACGAGTTCAATATTGATACATGCAAATTATCGAAAAATAACGGATAAATTCATCTCTGGTTTTCGATAAAAACTTTATTTTTGCGCCACCGAATAAAGAATTTTCCAAAACGTACAGTTTCACTACTAGAACAAGTAATGAATTCTATTAGTTTTGTTTCGACCGGAAAATCAGAAATTCTTTATTTAGCCTTACCCAATACCGCCAAGGGCGGTACCGACCTCTCCCAAGGAGAGGTATATATGAAAACTTCGTGGCTTTGCCCCGAAGAATTTAATCAAAACAGTCAAGGATGGCAACATACAAGAAAAGAGGGCACAAACCTAAAAACAAAGCTGAAGGGCAAGAGCTCGATAAACACGAAAGTACGACGGCGGAGGTTTTTAG
>QIJL01000472.1 GCA_003232435.1 Flavobacteriales bacterium
GTTGTATTACCCTAAAATGTGACCTCATCTAGCACCCAGAGGAGGCGCATCCCATGGTTACATCATCAGCATCCAATTTCAAGCAGAACTACGAACGACATCTTAAACATCTTCGCTTAAAGGGACTTCAGCCCAAGACAATTTCGGCTTATTCGCGTGCCATCCGACGGATCGGGGCCTATTTTGAGCATGAGATGCTAGCCCTCCCCGTCATCTGCCAAAATCCTGGGTGGTGGATTGTAAATTTGCGGGCAATGGGGAGAAAGCACTGGTTTATGTCGGGCGTTACCTTTCCAAAGGGATGATTCAAGATAAAGATATTCTCTCTTGTCAGAATGGCAGGGTCCGTTTTCGCTATCAGGACAGTAAGAGCAAGACGATGAAAGTGCGAACCCTTTCGGGCGTCGGATTTCTGCGCTTGATTCTGCAACATGTCTTGCCGAAAGGGTTTCGGCGGACACGGAATTTTGGGTTTTTGCATCCCAATAGTAAGGACTTGATTGCCTTGCTTCAGATGGTTACCGGGATCAAAACAACTGGCCTGGTCTGGTTACAGGAACGGCCAAAGTTCAAATGCCAATGCTGCGGTGGGCTGATGAAGATTATTAGAACGCGGATACGCCCACAGCTTCGGGTTTTTTACGAATCCATGATGCAAATCGACAAGGAGGCGACTTAAGGTGATGTAACACAAGCTGACATACGGTTTCTCAAAAAAGGCTCAATGAAGCTTCCAGGAATCCGCTCGCTCAAAATTCGGTTTTTTAGGCTCAAAAACCCGGTTGGCTAGCCTTGAGGAGAGTAAACCCCTCGAAAGAACCCCTGCTTCTGGCATGAGCACCTCTAAAATGCCAACAAAACAAGCTTCCCTAAAAAGTATTTTCTTATAGAGAACATCTCTCTGAAATCAACATCCGGGCTCGTACAACAACCGGTTCAGATTGTGGTTCGTTCCTCACAAAATCTAACCTTATCCGTTAGAATTTTTTTGGGTTTTTTTTCGACAAGATGAATCATTATTTTTGAGTAGAGTGTTCGATTTCCTTGTGATCGTGAATTGCGGGCTTATTTCCATGCGACCATGTGTGCTGGTAGGCAATTACCTTCCAAATTTCTGCTTCAGTAAGTTTTTCTTTCCAGCCAGGCATTCGGGTCTTCGCAACACCTTCTGAAACCCTCCAAAACCAATAACTGTCTGAAAAACGATTGACCCGCTCACCGATTCGGAAATCGGGTGAACCTCGCTTTTTAGGGCGATCTTTTTGGGGGTTAATGCCGTGACAAGTTGCACAACCTTCTTTTGCCGTCCGTGTCTTTCTCTTAAACTCGTACTCCAGAACGGTTGTTTCGAAGATTTTTTTCCCTTCTTCGATGATCTCCAGATCAGTCCACCACCCCTTGGGCATGTTCTTATTGGCGTAGGCTTTAGGAACTGGCTTCAAGGGCTTGACCTTCTCTTCGGCAGAAAAAGCCCTTCCCTGACCTAATATGAATGTTATTGCTGCGATACATAGCATGAAAAAAATATTTTTTTTGGACATTCGCTCCCTTCGAATTCTTCTATTCACTTAGATTGCCATGATGACAAGGTCTATAAGATGTTCCATCCCATTACATTCGACGATTACACAAAATACATCGTATATTTCTCCTGCTTCACCCGTTTTAAATTCGATATGAGTCCGTTTGTTTAACTCGGAAATCGTTCCGCTTTCGATCTCTTCATCAGAATCAAACAGGAGAACAAACGCATGTTTTTCGCCGGATTTTCCGATATGCTCAAAGATAAGTTTAATTGTTCTTTCCTTTGGGACTTCGATGAGATTATTGAAGGGCTTGCCATCTACATCATAGAAACCATTTTCATCTACTTTGATGATGACCTTAATCTGAGAAGAGGTTGCCATGGCCTGTAAGGGAGATATTGTTATGATGTAGAAAAATGCCAGTATTGCCAACAAAATAATTTGTGTGCGTTTGCTTTTCAATTTATCTCCTTTGATATTTCTGGTGAAATGAGACGCTGTCTTTATCAAATTTTCCTATTCCATGCTGATTTTTTCTTTGGGAAATTCTTCCACCTCCCTACTACAATTATATATCTTTTTTCGACAATAATAAGCCCCCAAGTCAGTTTTGAATTATCAAAAATAAAAGAAAGATGTTCCTATACAACTTAATTCTGGGGATAACGAGCCTGTAGAATAACCCCAATGAGAGGTCTAGCATTCTCGGGTTTTATTCTATTTTTTCTAAAAATTCCCTATGATTTCTTTTTCAAAAAATCTTCTTTCTGGATTCTCCTTTAAAATACCTCAATCACGCGCTAAAAGCTTCCTTTGAT
>QIJL01000309.1 GCA_003232435.1 Flavobacteriales bacterium
AAATCGGCGTGATTTGCGGGAAAAGTCTGCCCACGTCGTCCAGGATGTGATTTTTCAAAAATAAGCTGTTCTGGCATAAGATTCCTTTTTTAGAGTATTCAGAGGGCCACCAATTTCTAACCCGTGAGTCCACAATTCAGAGTTACCGTAAAAGAACAAGTCGCCAGGTTGATCGACGCCATGTCTTTCCCTAACACAAGACAGGTAATTTGAGTGCGTCAATGGAGTCAATAACATCTAATTTTTCAGAAAAAATAAATATTTCGTTCCCAACTCGATTGGATGCAGATTGAGAAAGTTGATGTATGATTTTTCGTTTTTCTGCGTACAAATTCAAAATAAAGTCCTGATTGTCGTATGAGACCATCCATTTTTTACGTAATTGACGGATATTTTTAGACAGTTTCATGTGATCTTCTTTTGATAAAAAGTTCATATAGAGGTCTGCCCCTTTTTGATAGTAGGGGGGATCTAGGTAAATAAATACTTCTTCCTTTTTTTTATTTAGTTTTTTGATAAAACGAAGTCCATCAAGATTAGAGACTGAAATACGGTCTTTAAGTTTTGATATTTTTTGTATCCGATTAACTAAGTCTTGTTTGTTGAATCTTGCGTCAATCTTATAGTTCCCGGTTTGTTGAAGTCCCCCGATTACACCACCTTTTATTACACCAGAAATATTCGTCCTGTTCAGAAAAAAAGTTGATTTTGCTAATTCAAAGTAGTCAACTTTGTCTGTTTTGGTCTGCACCTTTTTATATCTCTTCCAATTTTCAATGGAAACACTGACGTCTTCGATCCACTTACAAAACTCCTTTGGCCGATCTATTATACTTCTCCAAAATGCATAAATGGATCTATCAAGATCGTTGATGTAAATATGATCAACATACCCCTCAAATAATAGTCTGAGTGCTAACCCTGCACCACCAGCGTATGGTTCGGCATATCTAACTCCTAGTAATTGATTCTCATAAAATAACTTGGACATAAACGGGAAGATGCAGTTTTTGCCGCCCGGATATCGTAGTGGCGAATAAAAATGGCTCATCCTACTCATCCTGTGCATGGGTGCTTGTCAGAATTGCTCCAATAATAATTGATAGGGCAATGGTTTGTTCTACGTTACTTGATGATTCATAGCGATGAGCACCTGTGTGGAGCAGTTGTATTACAGTCTTTTCAGTAACATTTTGATTGGCCAGGGTCGTTTTTATATCCTGGTTTAGCGTTTCTTTTGCTGTGCCAAAATTATTTATTAAAAATTTATCAAATTTTGTGTTTTTGTCTTGAGCTGCTGTTTCACAGAGTAATCGTAAAGACATTCTAATTAAGCTGGGAAATGTTTGTGATAACTGATTTTTGCTTTTGATATAGAATTGATGCAAATCAACTATATCTCTATACAAGTTGCTTACCTCACCCATTCGTAAGTAAAGCATACCGCCAAATAATTCTACTTTCTTTTTTGGAGTACGTTTGGATTGCCGTTTGTGTTTATTTGTGTTTTGAGTTTCGTCAAAGGAAATACGAGAGAGGTGGGTTTTATTCTTCTTGTTCTGATCAATTAGCTGCTGAGATGATGGTTCCAATACTTCGACAATTTTTCCTCTATTTTTTCTGGTCGTTATAACTTTTTGTTCGATTTTTCGTACAATATCAGAGAGTATTGCATGTCCTTCTTCATCGCTATGAATACTATGTAGTCTTCCATTTGTGACAAAAAACCCCATTGATTTAAATCTGTCTTCTTTGAATATTTCATCTTTTACAAAACCTTGATTTACACAGGGGTTTGCATTGACGATGTCGGTTTCTTCATTTAGGACAAGAAATAAGCTCTTCTCCTTTCCCATGAACTTATGGAGGAATATATCTCGCTCAAGTGGTCGCCAAGACCCTGAATCACTATGCTTTCTTAAGACATTGTTCAAGGCAATCTTTTCTGTACAAACATTACAGGGTATTTTATTCGGAAACTCTGGGATTTGAATTGTTGTTCCACCTGGAACGACAAGACCCTGTTTAATCTTTCCAAGGATTATCCTTCTGTTTCCATCATAAACTACAGGTTTTTCTCCATGGTAGACTATTGTGGGGAGTTCACTAAAATCATAATAATCCCCCATTTCTTTTGCCAATTTTGCCAAAGTCCACTTGTGCAATCCGTCATTTAAAGCCCTAGTAACAATATCTTGATCTACCGCATTTTCGTCAATCGGATCACGAGGGTTTTCAGTCCATAAGACTAAATCTCTAAGGTCAATATATTTTACTTCCTGATTCATTAGGCTACCTTTTTTGATTGCTCAACATGACATATAAAGCGTCATTCCCGCGAAGGCGGGAATCCACAGTTTTTGAATCGACTCCGAACTGGATTCCCGCTTTCTCGGGAATGACGGCTTTAAGGTCTGTGTATAATATCAATTAAATCAGTCCCTGGTTTTTCGCTTCATTATAGGCCAGTTGAAGACCAATGATGCTTTTTGCATCTCGAATCGTCTGATTTGTTATTTTTGACATCGCCTCTTCAAAAGGGAGTTCCACAATTTCGATGATTTCGTCTTCATCCAATTTTTGGGTGCTGGTCGTGAGTTTTGTGCCCAGATAAAGGTGAATGATTTCATCGCAAAAGCCGGGTGCGGTAAAAATGGCGCTTAGTTTTTGAAGCTTGCCGACATGATAGCCGATTTCTTCTTCTGTTTCTCGAATGGCGCAGTCTTCCG
>QIJL01000153.1 GCA_003232435.1 Flavobacteriales bacterium
CTTTTCTTCATAATCGTCCCAAATCTTTTTGAAGACCTTTTCAGAATTGGATCCGATGCTAATTTTTGAGCTGCCTTCATCGATGGCCAATTCGAACATATTAGCATATTTTTCCTCCTCCATGCGAATATCCGCTTTAATGTATATAGATGATTTATCCCATGTTTTTATTTCTATTTCAGAAGCGAATTTTAATTCGATATCAATAGATTGATTTTTATGGTGGATATTCTTCTCAATGACTTTCTGGGCATTGATGGTAAGGTTGATGAGGCCTAATATTAGTGTAATCGTTAGATTTTTCATGATTGTTCGTTTTTCTGGTGTTTTTATTAATTTCTGTATTGACTATTCTTTTCTTAAATAGATATTTCCGTTGGTCGATTTTAGCTTGATGTCAACACCACCTCCATTTATGGCTCCTTTCACATTCCTGCCAGAAATGGATTTAAGACCGTCTTTATCGGGTCTTTTCAAGTTAAAATTGGTATAGATGTCGCCGTTCCAAGAATTTAATTCTAGGTCGGCAGCAGTGTTCTCAGGCAGAGTCACGTCGATCTCGCCATTGGTAGTTCGAATAACGATTGGGGAATCTTGATTGATTTTATCGAATGATACCCATATACCTGAATTTAATGAGTAAGCCGTAATGGGGCCGGATAAATTGACCAATTTTAGTCCGCCGTTCAAATTGGCATTTGCCTCGACCTCCCCAGAAAACCCCTCAATGTAAATATCACCATCCCATGAATTGGTAACCGAAACATTTTGTGATTTTGGTAGATAAATTTCGGCACCCCCCGATTTTCTTACATTTTCTACGATTAAATTGTTACCGGTCTGTACCACATTAAAACCAATATCGGTATTGTCTTCGCCGCCAGCACCAACTAGTTTGAGTCCTTTAGCTTTTTCAGGAACAGGTTCAAGGTTGTTTACCTTGATCAATAGTTCGTTTTTATCATGGGTCTTTAAGACAATTTCAGATTTAGATTCGATTTTGACCCAGTCGACTCCGTTTAAAGGTTTACTGTAGTCAGATTGCGCTTGTAAGTTTATGACAAGTACACAGGTAAAAATTATTGTTATGACTTTTTTCATGATTTTCGTTTTATATGATTTCAGATAATACTTGTGTGATTTCCTTTTTAATAAACGGTTGAGTGTCTTCTTGTTGCAATAGTTTTTTCATGGGGTCAACGGCTTTCTTTTCTTGTATTTTGACCAAATTTTGGATAAGAGCTATCTGCACACTCGGATCTTTCTCAGTTCCCAAAGCACTGATGAACGCCGATTTTACAGTTTCTGATTTAACGAATCTTGATAAAGCTTCTACGGCTGTCAAGCGCACATTCGTATTCTGGTCGTATAACATTCGGTCTGTCAATGCCTTTACAACATCCTCGTCAGGATTAACAAACTCTTCAATATAATTAACCCCCTGAATTCGTTTGCTAGCAGACTGATTTTCCATTAAGGATAACATAGCAGTCTGTCTGAACTCTAATTTTTCCTCGGTCAGTAAGGCGATTTCCTTACTTGAGTTTTCATCGGATTGATATTTACCGGTAAGAAAGGCCCCAACCAAAAGCGCGACGCTCGCTGCAATTTTCAAGAAATTGATGGGCCAGGGATTTCTTTTGGATGTAGGATTAAGAGAAACGATTTTGGAAACTGTTTTCTTCTCCTCTTCAAGTTGTTTCAAAAATTTTGTCTTTATAGAGGATGGGGGTATGATCTTTTCTTCGGATTCAAAGGCATGGAACAATTCCTTTAGATTCGACATTTCCTCGGCACATGGATCACATTCCTTAAGATGCGCTTCTACCATTTCCCGTTCGCCTGCTTCCAAGAGATTATCCATATAATCTTGAAGTTGTTCATTAGCATGTTTATTTTTCATCCTTGGATATTTTCAAAATAAATTGTCTTTAATTTTTTTAATGCCCTGCTGACTTTCGTTTTTACCGCTCCGGGTGTGCTGCCCACAATCTCTGCAAGCTCTGCGTACTTTATTTCTTGAAAGCGGTTCAAAATCAGCAATTCGCGATCTGAAGCTTCCAACTTGGCCAATGCTTTCTGTAAGTGCGAATAGTCTTCAGTTTTTTCTTCATCTGCCGCCAATTTATAGTCGTAATCATCGATATCCTCTTGATTTTCATGGTTCTTTCTGAAATGCGTCTTCATACAGTTTCTGGCAATCGTAAACAACCAGGAAACAAATTTTCCATTGTTGTATGAGCTTCTATATTTCATTAATTTATAGAACACCTCTTGCGTAATGTCTTGGCTCAGCATTTTATCCCTACTCATCTTGT
>QIJL01000520.1 GCA_003232435.1 Flavobacteriales bacterium
ACTTGGCATTTGAGATAGAACAGAGATTGATCTGATCCCCACAAAAGTGCTGCCTCACACGATTGGCTGAAGAGATCAAATCAATAATGTCTACCCCTTCCGCCTGAATGAGCCGACACCCCTCTTTATAAGACAAACCTTTATTGGCAATCGCTTTTTCTTCCATTTCTCGAATAAATGTACGCATGGACTCCCCTTTAAATGACATAAAAATTGCTCGAATTCTAGCGAAGTCATTCTCAAGGAAGCTCTGATTAAGTCTGGGGGGTCTTTTCAGAAATAATGAAAAGGGATCAGAAAAAAAAGCGAGGCACACACAAAAGCAGGACAGCCCCCAAACCCACAATAAGGCTCAAAGGCAGTAATACAGCAGCGACAGTATCGTAAGGCGGATTTAAGGCATGCTGTCCCCAAAGACCAAAAATGACGCCACATAGGCCTAAAAAAACCACGGCACTGTAAAGGATCACCATTTTACACTCTCACGCATTGACCATACCGATAATCCAAAGGGCATAAAAAACAACGATGACACTTCCCCACACAATGCCCTGTTTGAGCATCACTTGAGTGCTGCCCTCTCGAAAAGCCCTCCAGATAAAAATCAAGGTCCCTGTAGCCCAACCCAGAAAACCCAAAACAACCATCATCGACCAAAAGGGGTCAGGCGACATCGGGCGTTCTAAAATTGCCAAGGCCTCTTCTGTTTTTTGCGCGATGCTCTTTTTTCGGTCAGCTTCAGAATAGTTCGTTTCTTCCGCCATAAGATGCGCAATTTTTGGATTGGCCTTATCAATCCAAGGCTGTCCTGGGGTATAAAAACTACGTGTGGCATAAAAAGCACTGCGTAAAGCGCGGTAGGCTTCCAAGGCCATTTTTTTATCTTCTTTCTCTAATAAGACTGCAATGTTCCACAGTTGTTGAGCAGAAGCCTCCACATAGCCTCCCACGGGCACATACCAAAGGATGGCACGTTCATAATGCTGAATTGCCTCGCGATAGTTTTTTTCTGAGAAAGCCTGCTGCGCGATTTTAAATTCCTTCATAGAAGAAATGTAGACCTTCGTGTAAACCAGAAGAAATAAAAAAAACAGACAAAGAAAGGCGATTCCAACTTTTTTTTTGATGTCATTTTTGCAGTTTATTTGAAATCCCTCCTTTCAAAACTCAGCACAGAAAGGGTGAGCACCATAACGATGTACAAAAAAGCATAGAGCAGACTCAAAACAATCCTACCACTTTCTATCGGAAGCTGATAAACCGCTTCAGCTTTCAGATTAAATCGCTCCAAATTTGGCAGAACATAATAGAAAAACGTCGTCAGGTGCTTCAGTACAGCACTGCCGGAATTTGCCCCAAATTCTTGCAAATAAGAAGTCAAATGCCCAATCACATAAATCGCAAAGGTAAACATGCCACTTAAAAATGGAGTCGAAAAAGACGAAAAAAAGATGGCAAATGCGGAAACCACAGCAAGCTCAATAAAAATCATAAACAGGGCCAGGGGAAGATGTGTGTCAAAAACCCCTTCATAAAAAAAAACGAGCAGAAACAGAAAAGAGGACATAAACAGCATTTCGACCGCCAATGTCAGCAGAATGCCAAAATACTTTCCAATTAAAAACTGTGAACGTCTCACCGGTTTCGCCAAAATCGGATAGATGGTGCGTTTTTCAATTTCTTTATAGACGAGATTGATGCCCACAACGATGGCAATGATCACACCAAAAATATTGATACTGCCTAAACCCAAATCTTTGATAATTTTATTGCGCTGCCCGACTGTTGCCTGATCCAATACAAGCGAAAATAACATCATCACCAAAGCAAAAAAGACAAGACTGTACAAGGTTTTATTCCGAACAGCCTCCCGAAATGTATTCACCGCGATGGCGCGAATGGCCTTCATGGGTTCACCCCGACTTTGTACTCTTCCAAAAAGAGGTCTTCCAAGGTTTCTTTTCTGGGAGTGATGGAAATAACCTGTGCTTTTTCCTGGGCAACCCAAGCAAGTAATTTTTCAAGACCCTGCTCGCTATCAACAGAGATTAGGAGATTTTCACCATGAACAGTCATAGCCGAACTGAGCATTTCCACTCGCATGAGTTTTTCTTTAGAAACCCCTCTCAGACAAAGGTCAATTGATTTTACTTTTGGATTTAACAAGTGATCAAGTTTGCCTTGATTTCGGAGTTTGCCTTGAACCAATATCGCGACTTCATCACAAATCAGCTCTGCATCAGAAAGAATGTGTGTACTAAAAAAAACCGTTTTCCCTTCATCTTTTAAGTGAAGAATGATATCCCGCACTTCTTTTCGACCGACAGGGTCGAGACCGGACATCGGCTCATCCATAATCACAAGCTCAGGATCATTGAACAAAGCTTGCGCAAGCCCAATGCGCTGCAACATGCCTTTTGAGTACTGACGCATCT
>QIJL01000275.1 GCA_003232435.1 Flavobacteriales bacterium
TATCAAACCGCCATGTTCGGGAAGTTGCATTTCGGCAACAGCCCAAAAGGCTTTGATGAGTTCAAGATCTTACCGGGCCAAGGGGATTATTATAACCCCAAATTCATTACCCAAAAAGGCGATACCGTCATCAAGGGTTACGTTACGGATATTACCACAGACCTCACTTTGGACTGGATGGAAAACCGACGCGATACCCTCAAACCTTTTTTGCTGATGTACCTGCACAAAGCTCCGCATAGAACATGGATGCCGGCAGAAAGGCATTACAAGGAATTTACTAAAAAGACTTACCCCCTGCCGGAGACTTTATTCGACGATTACAAAACGCGGGGCGCAGCATCCAAAACCGCTGAAATGGGAATTCTAACACATATGTTGTTACAATACGATCTCAAAATTCCTAAAAATATACTGGAGGATCTTCAAATCGAAGAACGCCTAGGTGCTGGTGGGATAAACAAATTCAATAGCGAACAAAAAGCAAAATGGGATGCCGTTTACGACCCAATTGCCTCCGATTTCAAAAAGAAATACAAGGAGATGAACGATTCTACTTTGACCGTCTGGAAGTATCAAAGATATATGCAAGACTATTTGGGAACCATTGCCGCGGTCGATGAAAACGTTGGTCGACTGCTCGATTATTTAGATGCCCAAAATCTTTCTGAAAATACCTTAGTGGTCTATACCTCAGATCAAGGCTTTTATCTTGGGGAACATGGCTGGTTCGACAAACGTTTTATGTACGATGAGTCATTTAAAACACCGTTGCTGATCAAATGGCCCAATGTCATCACAGCAGGACTTACGGAAGATGAAATGGTACAGAACCTCGATTTCGCACAAACATTTTTAGAAATGGCAGGTATTGATCCACCAGAAGATATGCAGGGTGAAAGCTTGGTGCCTTTGCTCAAAGGTGAAAAAGAAAAATGGAATCGTGATGCCGTATATTATCACTACTATGAATACCCTGCCGAACATGCGGTCAAAAGACATTATGGAATTGCGACCAAGAACTTCAAGTTGATCCATTTTTATTATGATGTTGACGAATGGGAGCTTTACGATAGAAAAAAAGACCCGACTGAAATCAACAATGTTTACAATGATCCAGATTACAAGGATGTATTGGAGGAGATGGAGCAAAAATTGGAAAAAATCAGAGAGAAGTACAAAGACCATGACACACTCAACGATCAATATATAGAAATCTACAAAGAGAAAGGTAGGATAAAAGAGTAGGCAGTCGCAGTAATCAGTAATCAGTAATCAGTAATCAGTAATCAGTAATCAGTAATCAGTAATCAGTAATCAAAAAAAGAGCCTTTTATACCACATAAACCCATCAACAAATAAACTTCTAAACTATTTTTTTTTGAACTTGATGCTTGCACTTGAACTTTCTTCTTACTTATAGAATTTTTTATCCTTTACCGAATAGGCATCCTGTAAGATCTCTATCAAAATGGTATCATTGATTTCTTCCAAAGATCTATAACGTAACGATTTCATCATCTTTCTTCCTGCAACGGTCATAAATTCCAGGTTTTTGGTTAGATGTGCCGCATTCCAAAATCCCACATCGATATAATCCTTCGACTGGTTTAAATAGCAAAAGGGCCTTCCATCGATATAGTAAAACGGAACTCGATATTTATATTTGAGATCGACTTCCTGAATGGTCATCTCGATTACCGATTGCAAATGCAGTAAAATACTTCGAAAAGGTTCGGGTTGGTTGAGTATGTATTCTTCGGAAGGGTTCATTGATATAAAATTACGATTTCCGAAAGACTGTTGGGGTTTTTATGATTAGAATTTTTATCACTCCTTTTTGGTGTAGTAGGAGGCATCCGCCTAAGGCGGACGGTTCTCCCAATAGAGCTATCGGGACTAACGAAGCCCGCCCGTACCGTTCGTGCGGGTAATACGCAAAAAGGAGCATACCCGCCTGCCATGCCTACGGGAGGGGCAAATAATTGGATTTTCGACCTTTCCTTTTTGCCCCGGGCTCTTAAGGGAGAAGGAAAGCCCGAAAATATACCCTACTGGCACAATAGTGGATAAGCATAAAAAAATAATTGATAAATTTCCATACAGTCTCTTACCATAAGAAATCATTTTTCCTTAATTTGACAATTCGTTTTTAGATATGAACTCGTCTTGAGTTAATGTTTGGAACCGAGAATGAAGGCTTTTGTGGTCCGATGAAGACATTTTTTGGTTGCATAGCCATAGCTACGAAAGCGAAAAATGGCAAAATCAGGACATAAAATGCGAAATTCGTAGGTAAAAGA
>QIJL01000559.1 GCA_003232435.1 Flavobacteriales bacterium
TAATGAACTCGTCTTGAGTTAATGTTTTACCTGCGAATTTCGCATTTCGTGTCCTGATTTTGTCATTTTTCGTTTCCGTAGCTATGGTTACGCAACCAAAAAATGACTTCATCAGACCACAAAAGCCTTCATTCTCGGTTCCAAACATTAACTCAAGACGAGTTCAATATGACTTTGCGAGCCTTGCGTAAATCTTGGCGAACTTTACGTTTAAATTCAACAGTAAGTTGATTTTCAACATTTTAACTTTTTTCTCCAACACTGATTAGTTACTAACCATGCTTGGAGTTTATGAGTTTATTGGTGTGCGATAATTAAAACCTATATTCGATAATTTGAACCTGCCTTGTTGCCTATTACTACAGCTAGAGCCTGCTACTGTTCACTGTCAACTGCTTACTCTTCTTCCTTCTGCCCCATCATCATTAAGAAAGCCTTTAGAAAACGATCAAGGTCGCCATCCATCACTGCATCTACATTGCCTGTCTCTTCACCTGTGCGAACATCTTTTACCAATTTATAAGGGTGCATGACGTAATTGCGAATCTGTGACCCCCATTCGATTTTCATCTTTGAGGATTCTATTTCTTGACGGGCCTCCATTTTTTTTCGGAGCTCGATTTCGTATAACTGCGATTTCAGCATTTTCATAGCTGTGGCACGATTGTCATGTTGTGAGCGTGAGTCCGAGCATGAAATTTGAATCCCGGTCGGTTTGTGTACCAACTGCACTTTGGTCTCGACCTTATTTACATTTTGCCCACCGGCACCACTTGAGCGAGCCGTGGTAATTTCAATGTCAGCAGGGTTCACATCGATTTCGATACTGTCATCCACCAACGGATAAACATATACCGAGGCAAAAGAAGTATGTCGTTTGGCATTACTATCAAAAGGGGAGATACGCACCAAACGGTGCACACCATTCTCGCCCTTGAGCCATCCGAAGGCAAAATCGCCGTCGATTTCCAAGGTAACGGTCTTGATTCCCGCTACATCGCCTTCCTGATAGTTGAGTTCTTTTACCTTAAAACCGTTTTTTTCCGCCCACATCATATAGAGGCCCAGTCGCAACTTTCGGTACCGCCCGCGCCTGCCGTTATTTGCAATACGGCCGGGAGTTCATCGCCTTCCTCAGAAAGCATATTTTTGAACTCTAATTTCTCGAGTTGGTTTAAAGCTTTTTCGTATTGCCTTTCGACTTCTTCTTCCTTGACCTCTCCTTCACTAAGAAATTCGATCAAAACTTCTAGATCACCGACCAAGGTATTGGCGGCGCTGTAATCATCGACCCATTGCTTTTTAGATTGAATGAACTTCATATGGGCTTGGGCTTCCTGTGGATTGTTCCAAAAATCGGGAGCTAGGGTTTTCTCCTGCTCGTTGTCGATTTCGATAAGTTTCGCATCGATGTCAAAGATACCTCCTCAACGCGCCAAGGCGATCTTGAAGACCCTTGTAGTGGTCTGTAGTAATTGTCATTCGTTCGAATTTTCGGCTAAAATAGTACTTAAGTTACATAAATTTAGTCCCGACTGTTTCGGTCAAATCCAACCACTATGAGACACTATTTTCTTTCAGGACTACTGTTCTTCTTCGGAACACTCTTTTCCATGGCACAGTTCGCAGAGAAAAGCAAGGACTTTCAAAAGTTCAACGGACTTTTCAATTTTCAATATGATGATAAAAATGATAAGGTTTATTTGGAGGTAAATGAACTTGAAAAGGAATTTTTATATGTGTATTCCCTTAGCAGCGGAATAGGAAGCAATGATATAGGATTGGATAGGGGACAACTTGGTAATGAGCAAGTTGTATTTTTTAAAAAGGCTGGCGGGAAGTTGCTTCTAGTGCAGCCCAATTTAAAATTCAGGGCGTTGACGGATAATGCCTTGGAAAAGAAATCGGTAGAACAGGCCTTTGCCAAATCCATTTTGGGAGGATTTAAAATCGAGGAAGAAAAGAACGGAAAATATATCATCGACATTACCGATTTTTTGAAGCGCGATGCCCATGGGGTTTCCAATCGTTTAAAAAAGTCTGACCAGGGCACTTACAAGATCGAAGAGGATAAGAGCGCCATGGATCTTGAGCGCACAAAGGCGTTTCCGGAAAATGTGGAATTCGACGTATTCTTAACGTTCAAAGGGGATGCAAAAGGTACTTGGATAAGATCGGTAACCCCAAACCCTGAACTTGTGACCGTAGCACAGCATCATTCCTTTATCGAACTGCCGGATGATGGTTATAAAATGCGTGAATTCGACCCTAGATGTGGATCATATCCTTTTACATATTATGATTACTCCACTCCTGTGCAAGAGCCTATTTTAAAGCGATTTGTCACAAGACATCGGTTGGAAAAGAAAGACCCAAGCGCTTCACTAAGTGAGGCTGTAGAGCCTATTGTTTATTATTTGGATAATGGAACACCCGAACCAGTTCGTTCGGCTTTGTTGGAAGGTGGTAGATGGTGGAATCAGGCCTTTGAAGCCGCTGGATACAAAAATGCCTTTCAGCTGAAAATGTTACCAGATGATGCAGATCCTTTGGATGTTCGCTATAATGTCATTCAATGGGTACACCGTTCCACAAGGGGTTGGAGTTACGGCAGCAGCATTACCGATCCACGTACCGGCGAGATTATCAAAGGACATGTTAGTTTGGGAAGTCTGCGTATTAGACAAGATTTTTTGATTGCCCAGGCCTTGATGAACAAACCTTTTGCAGATCGTGACGATAATTACCAACCCATGCTCGATTTGGCTTTGGCACGAATCAGGCAGTTATCGGCCCATGAAATCGGGCATACCCTTGGTTTTGCCCATAGTTATGCTTCAAGTACAAATAATCGCGCCTCGGTAATGGACTATCCCCACCCGCAACTTTCGATAAAAAACAATGAAATCGATTTCTCGAATGCTTACGCAACCGGTATAGGGGATTGGGATAAGGTAACCGTAGCATATTCGTACACTGAATTTCCAAAGGAAACTTCGGAAAAAGAGGGGCTAAATGGTATTTTGAAATCCGCTCAAGAAAATGGACTCCGTTATATTACCGATCAAGATGCCCGTCCGCAAGGTGGCGCCCATGTTTTAGCTCATTTATGGGATAATGGGAGTGATGTTTCAGAGGAATTGGAAAAAATGTTGCAATTGCGAAAAACGGCAATTGATAATTTTTCAATTGACAATATCCGAACTGGAGAACCGAACACCGTTTTGGAGGATGTTTTCGTCCCTTTGTATTTCTTCCACAGGTATCAGACCGAAGCAGTGGCAAAAGTCGTGGGTGGAATGGAATATAACTATGCGGTCAAAGGAGACGGGCAGACAGCGGTCGAAGTGGTTGACAAGAAAGTGCAACAAACAGCCTTAAAAAGCATATTAAAAACATTGGATGCATCTCAGATCGCCATTCCAAAAGAAAAATTGGCTTTATTTCCACCTCGGGCTTTTGGTTACCCAAGAACACGGGAATCCATCAAAGGGAAGACCGGGGTTTCTTTCGATGCTCTTTCTGCCGCTGAAACTGCAGCCGATATGACTTTGGGATTATTGTTACACACTGAAAGAGCATCCCGATTGATTCAGCAAAAGGCCTTGGATCCAAGTAATTTAGGTTTGGAAGAGGTTTTGGATGAAGTAGTATCTGGCACTATTGGCAAAGGCTTTAACAATCCATATTTAGATGAGGTGCAAAATAATATAAACTACAGAGTGTTATTTCACATCATGAATTTGGCAGCAAGTGAAAAGGTTCATCCTCAGGTAAATGCCATTGCACAAGC
>QIJL01000359.1 GCA_003232435.1 Flavobacteriales bacterium
ACAAGACACAGGAAGTGCCTGTTTACCCATCGTTTTTGCAATTACGTAAATACGATCTGATGGCCTTCACAAATCGTTTGTTCGAATACGGGCTCAAAAAAATACGCCGTATCGGACATACTATGGAATTCGAACAAATCAAAGATTATGTCATGGGCGACGACATTCGAAACATAAACTGGAAGGCTACCGCCAAAAAGAGCCATTTGATGGTCAACCAATACCAAGATGAAAAATCACAGCCTGTCTATTCCGTTATCGATAAAGGCCGTGTAATGAAAATGCCTTTCGACGAACTCAGTCTATTGGACTATGCCATCAATGCGACGCTGGTCATCTCTAACATCGCTTTGAAAAAACAGGATAAGGCAGGCATGTTTTCCTTCAGCAATAAAATCGAAAACCGAGTAGTGGCCGAGCGCCGAAGTTCACAAATGAACTTGATCTTGGAAACACTTTACAATCTAAAGACCGATTTTGTTGAAAGTGATTTCAGTAGGTTGTATATCGAAGTCAAAAGAAATCTCAACCACAGAAGTCTTTTATTGCTTTATACAAATTTTGAAACCTTAGATGCACTGCACCGGCAACTCCCCTACTTACAGGCAATTTCAAAACAGCATTTATTGGTGGTCATCTTTTTCGAGAATACCGAATTGACCGAATTCACAAAACGAAAAGCGGAAACAACACATCAGATCTTTGAACAGACGATCGCGGAAAAATTCGTTTACGAAAAGAAACTGATCGTGAATGAATTACGTAAATACGGCATTCAGACCATTTTGACAAAACCCTTACCGTCAATACCATCAACAAGTATTTGGAGATCAAGGCGAGAGGGTTGCTTTAATCCATGCAAAGAGGTTGCAGAAAAATCGTACTTTTAAAAGGTGCTGATTACCGAAACCAAAAAACTGCGAATTGACAAGGTACCATTGACCGATGCCCCTTTCCTCTTTATATTGATGAACAGCCCCAACTGGATAAAATATATCGGAGACCGTGGCATTCGCTCAGAAAAACTTGCTGCTGCATATATTCAAAATAGTCTCATTGCGAGCTATGAAGCACATGGTTACGGACTTTATAAAATGTCATTGAAGGAAAGCGGAATTCCGATTGGACTCTGTGGCTTCGTTAAACGCGATTATCTCGAACATGCCGATATCGGTTTTGCCGTACTACCCGAATATAAGGGAAAAGGATATGTTTTCGAAGCGGCAAAAGCTTGTATGGAATACGGGCAAAACACCTTGAAATTAGACACTATTTTGGCTATCACTTCGCATGACAATATCCGGTCCAAAAAACTACTCCTAAAAATTGGCCTACAAGAAACCGGAACCTTTTTCCCGCCAAATGATAATGAAGAATTGCTTTTATTCTCAAACGAATAAACTTCCAACTGTTTAACAATTGGAAAATCTAATTATCTGTGATATTTTCCATTAAAACATTTCCATTTATAAATTATTGCCTAAATTGAAAAATCAACCTTGGGCCAATTTTGTAGAACCAAAAGTCAGCCTCGAAATACTTGAGAATGAAAAAAATGATAGCCTTTTTAGTACTGCTTTTAGTAATGGCACCAAACTCTTTTGCCAATAACATTTCAGAGCCTAATGAAGCAGGTGCCTTTATGGGCAAGTGGGGCCTTGATATCGAAGGCGGCGGTGTCGGTTGGCTCAATGTGCATCAAAAACAAGGTTTTTTAGACGCAGAACTTTTGTGGATCGGCGGAAGCGTTTTACCTGTGGGCCATGTTTACTTGGCAGACGAGAATACTTTGGTGGTTACTCGCACCCATGAAATGAAAAAAAGTAAGGATCGGGCCCATATCATGACCTTTACCGTTCGAATTACAACAACCGGTGATGAGATTTCCGGAACAATGACCGGTCCCAACTGGAACGGAAATGGGGAAATGTCTCAGGCTTTTACCGGAAAACGAATGCCCCCAATGCCCAAAACACCTAATCTATCGCAAATTAAATACGGAAAAGAAATTTCACTTTTCAATGGCAACGACCTCAGCGGGTGGAAATTGATGAATTCAGAAGAAAAATCAAACGGGTTTAAAGTTGTCGACGGACAATTGGTCAACGACCCAGTACAGCCCAAGGATGGGGATCATCTATCTTACGGAAATCTACGCACAGAACAAGAATTCCGAGACTTTAACCTCAAGCTCGAAGTCAATGTGCCAGAAGGAAACAACAGTGGCATCTATCTACGAGGGCTTTATGAAATTCAGGTGGTCGATTCGTATGGCAAAGAATTGGACTCCCACAATATGGGTGCGCTTTACAGCAGGATAACGCCAAACGAAGCTGTGGAAAAAGCTGCGGGCGAATGGCAGACTTTCGATATCACTTTGGTGGATCGTCACGTGACGGTCATCTTCAACGGAAAAAAGATAATCGACAACCAGCCGGTCTTAGGACCAACAGGTGGCGCCATTAGTTCAGATGTTTTGGCACCCGGCCCAATATATTTGCAAGGCGATCATGGCAACGTCTCCTACAAAAATATTGTACTAACTCCGATTTTATAGAAAGATGAGCGACCAACAATTAACCATTACGGCAAGCATTATTGCCCAGCCCGGCAAAAGGGAATTGGTAAAACAATCGCTTTTAAATCTGATACCGCCTACCCTTGCGGAAGAAGGTTGCCTCAATTATGATCTTCATGAAGACCTTGAAAACCCAGATCGTTTTTTCTTTTATGAAAATTGGGCGACCCGCCAACATTGGCTAAACCATAATGACAGTGCTCACATCGCGGCTCATAAAAAAGTGACCGAAGGAGCTGTAGCCGAAGTTGTTATTCATCAGTTAAGCCCTTTGGAATAAAAAACTCTACGTAACTGTTCAGCCCCTCTCTTGTCATTCCGAGGCACGAGGAATCCCTGCATATGCTTGTTCGGGTCCCGTTTTGGGATCGGTGGCCGATGCCGGTACTGGCAAGAAGGCCCCTGTTTGCA
>QIJL01000139.1 GCA_003232435.1 Flavobacteriales bacterium
GGTTTTGGACAAGATCCGAAATAAAAACATGGGATCCAAATACATCACCGCTTTTTTAAGAAAATTATCCGGATAACGGCTGAACTGTTACCTAAGTTTAATTGCTGGCTTATTCCTTCATAACGCCATTTGTAATTTTCTTTTTTTAATTCTTTTCCTCTCGTTTTTCTTTTTTCGCCAACAATATCAAAAGGTTCTTTACAAATTGCCCAAGTCTGTTTTTTTCCTTTTCCCTGTAATTCTTTATACAATTTATTCGTTAAAATTTCGGGATAAAATTGTTTTTGAAACTTCCAAACCATATCAAATTCGCTTTGCAAATCTGAACGATAAAAATCTGGAACATAGGTTCCGCCACCTTCTAATAATTGATATACATATTGCCCAATAGTAAAATTATTGTCATATAATTCTTTGGCAACAGCCATTCCATCAATCAAACTTCCTTCTTCTTCATTTTTTGCTTTTCGACTACTTTTATAACCTCTTTTTTTATTTATGGCTAATAGAACTCTTGCAAATTCCTCTTTTTCAATTTGGTTTTTTGCAGATTTTGCTCTTAACGCTAATGTTTGATGTGTAGTCTCTTTTCCTATTTCTGTTAATGATGTATTTTCTGTTATAAAACCATTGCTTATCAGTATCTCAATAAGGTTTTTTCTTCTTTGCTTGAAACGCTGTAGATTTCTTCTTGCTCCACGTTTTAATGTTCTATCTGCATTAACAGAAAGTGGCCTTCCTTTTTCAAAATCTGTCTGTTCGTCTACAGTCAAGGGATTAACTCTGACTCCTAACTTTATTATTTCTGAAGTTTCATTTTTGTTTTCTGCCTCGTTAACTAACGCCCAACCTATGGAGGCTGTCCCTAAATCCAATCCTAAAATTCGTTTCATATTGTTCTTTTAATTATAAACCTAACCTATGTTCCAACCAAATCATTACGGAAAACCTCATTTGCCCAATTGCTTTCTTTTTTTATCTTTACAGAACTGAAAGCAATTCACAATAAGGATTATTCCGTTGTGAAAACATTTAAGCCGCCTCGCCTTCCAATGTGGGGCATTTTTTTGCTTGAATCTTTCCGCGAGTCCAAATAAGATAGAAAGTACCGAGCTAAAACATTCAAAGCGGCCTTAACAGGTCGTTTTCTTTTTATGCCAATAAATTTTTTAGGGAAATAAAGATCAAGAAGTAATCTAAGAGGCAGAACAAGATATGAAAAAATGTTAAAAAAGTAATTTTTACTTACTTTTTTTGAAAATAAAATCAAAGATGTACTTAGTAATCGGATTACAAATAAAAAAACCCTGCCAGATGGCAGGGTTCATTATTTTATAGAAAGATAGCCCGATCAGCCCTTTACACTGGCCAATTTCGAATTCTCCTTTTTAATATTGTTCAGTTGTAGGTCTTGAAGTACATTGACCGCCTCTTCGACATATACATCTTTGGCCAAATTTTTATGCCAGCGGTCTCTTTTTTCACGTAATACCGAATCTTGTGTGAACAAACTTTGCTCATATTTCAACGACTTGAAAGTCAACTTCGAATCATATTCAGATAGCTTTTTGAAAAAATCCGATTTTTCTTTGTCTTTTTCGACTTCATCCCGATAGACATCATACTTCAATGAAATCAAGGTTTCATCTTGCTCGGATTTTATCCATTGCGCTTGTTCCTCGATCAACTTGATCTGCGGGTGACCCGCCATTCGCTCTTTACTATTCGCAATGGTTTGCTCATAGTCGATATAGCCTTCCCAAGGGGTGTAGTCTGCTGGGGAAATTTTGTCCCACTTTAACGGATTCGATTGATCGCGCTCACCGAGATCGATATAACTGTACTTGTCCGGCACGACGACATCGCTCTTCACACCTTCCAATTGTGTAGAGCCCCCGTTGATTCTGTAAAATTTTTGGGTGGTCAGTTTTATCGCTCCCAGATCTCCGTGCTCGTTACTGCGAACGATATTTTCCAAAGGAATAACATTCTGAACGGTTCCTTTGCCAAAAGTCTGCTTGCTTCCTATTACGACGGCACGTTTGTAATCTTGCATGGCCGCTGCCAAAATTTCAGATGCCGATGCCGACAATTCGTTTACCAAAATGACCAACGGGCCAGCCCATTGAATACGTTCATCTTTATCCTCATAGATTTCTTTGCCCTTGCCCGAAGAACGTACTTGCACAATAGGGCCGTCCTTGATGAACAATCCGGCCATTTCTACAACCGTCTTCAATGACCCTCCACCGTTATCCCGCAAATCTATAATCAAGCC
>QIJL01000423.1 GCA_003232435.1 Flavobacteriales bacterium
ATTTTTTCAAATTCAAGTTTTTCAATTTTGCCTTCCAAGCCAGCGATCATCGACAGCACTTCGTTCAAACTGTCTTGATCATCTTCGTCATTAGCCATTTGTAGAAATTCAGTGGTATCGGCGATACCCGATTTGAGCTTATCAATGGTGGTAACAATGTGATCCAGGGAGGCGCGTTCCTTGCCGAGAGCTTGGGCTTTTTCCTGATCATTCCATACATCAGGATCTTCCATTTCTAAATTAACTTCTTCTAGGCGTTCTTTCTTGTTTTCATAGTCAAAGATACCTCCACAGCGCATCGGTGCGCTGTTGGAAGTCATCTAGTTGTGCAACTTGTGGTGCGATTTCCATGATTAAGGTAGTCCTGATTAATTAATATTTCTCTGCTGGGTTTAAAATATTTAGCTTCAAGGCTTGGCTTGAAATTAATGGTCGTTCTCATTGATGAAAGCCATACCAACAGTAGACGCTTTAGGCGACGCAGAAGATGGATGTTTTAAACTCAGCCCTTCGGGGCTTTCATGTAATTCCAATCTCTGCGTTGGATGATTTTAAGGGAGAATGACTATCTTTGCAATCATTCGCCTGCCTTAAGGGCCCTACTGTTGGTGATCTTGAAAATCCATGAAAGCCAGAGAATCATGAATTAATCAGGACTACCTTAGCCTTCTTTGGTGATTTTTTGTTTCAGTTCCCAACGCTCTTGCGCATCGATACATAAAGTAGCAATCGGACGAGCTATCAATCTAGGCAAACCAATTTCTTCATCGGTTTCTTCACAGAAACCATAATCACCGGTTTTGAATCGATCCAAAGCTTTATTGATTTTTTTCAACAGTTTGCGGTAACGATCACGGGTTCTGAGTTCAAATGTATTTTCAGTTTCTCGTGAAGCCCGTTCTGCATCGTCACTAATATCTCTGGTTTCTGACTTCAAGTTGGCGATGGTCTCATTCGATTCAATCAGCAACTCTTCTTTCCATTGTATGATTCTGCGTCGAAAATATTCAACTTGCTTATCCGACATATATTCTTCTTTATCAGTTGGCACATACCCTTCAGGTAAATCCATTTTTGGAACATAATCTGCGGGCAAGTCTTTGATACTTTTTTCTGCCATTTTTTATCTCCTTTGATGCTTCGCGTTGTTATTACGCGTGCTAAAATATGGACTGACTTAAGTTTTTCAATGGTAAAGTTAAAATACCACCAAACAACTTAAAAATTAAGGCGAACTTTATACCTGAAACTGGCGCAATGAGCAACTACTTTTCATGATTAAAAGCATATTCATTTCATTTTTGCGTGGCTACCAATATTTAATCAGCCCTTTGCTTGGAAATCGTTGCCGATTTCACCCTACATGCTCAGAGTATATGATCGAGGCTGTACAAAAATTCGGTGTTTTTAAGGGCTTTTATTTAGGCCTTAAACGTCTTGGCCGATGTCAGCCCATGTGCGAAGGTGGCTTTGATCCAGTTCCAGAAAATTCACCCGCTGAGACACCTAAATCATCACCAGAGTTCCCAACAGCGAATAAAAAAAATAACCGCAATCACCAGGAATAAAAACCTGGTTTAGAACCCCCTTTTTAGTCAATGAACACCAAACCATTGATTAAGTCGCTCCCTATGCACACTGTGCACACTGCGGTTGTTTGATTAAGGAAGCTTGTATGATAAATAGAGAATTTCTCAGAGCTTCCTTAAAGCTACATCAGTTTCCTCTGCGTTCTCTGCGCGAAACCTTTTTATTTTTCACACGGAGTACACAAAGAACGCGGAGGTTTTCATTTTAAGATTAAGAAATTTCCCTGCGTTTCTCAACCGTTTTTCTCACTGAACGGGTAATTCGATCAGCGGCGCCAGCAATTGCCACATCAATATTTTCAGCATGGTGCGTAACAGCTATAGGCTGTAAGCCTCTAATCCGAGCTTCCATGGTACAGCGCAAGTCATCATCACCGCCTTTGTGGCTGTTTTCATCTGAAATATGCACCTCAACACGGGTAATTTCATCCTTAAAATTGCTCAAAGAATCATTCAAAAGACCCTCAATATGTTGTCTCAATAAATCACCACCTTTGACGTTGTGATCTGTATTGATTTGAATTTGCATGGCATACTCCTCGTGTTTAATTAAATTTATTTAGTCAGATACTACCTGAGGACACAAAATCTTTTTTCAATCAATTTCTTTACGATTTCACCACACAAGCAAATACATCTGAATCAACTGAATGAAAAATT
>QIJL01000093.1 GCA_003232435.1 Flavobacteriales bacterium
TATCATGAGATCGGGAACTTCGGTACAGGGATTTTTATGGCCCAAGAGCAAGAACATAAACCGCCACAGCCTTGAACTGTTCTCTATATTCGTTTGGAGGCCCGGGCTCGATTTCAAAAATACCGATTTCAGCCACATGGTCTCTTGGGAGACCGGGTTTCAGAACCAATCGGAACTGCAAGCCCGGTTTTCGAACCAATTTGTTTTTCTCGTAAATGATTTCGATCCTACCAGCACCGAAGGGGGCATACCCCTGCCCGGCGGCCAAGGCTATCATTTCAATACTGTGGCAATGGGGTACAGCTCTAATAGTGGCAACGTATTCGCTTACCAACTTGAATCTTCATTAGGTAGGTTTTTCAACGGGAAACGTTTTTCTTTGGAAAGCCAGTTTACATTACGGCTTCAGCCCAAAGCATCGATAGGCCTAGAACTGAGCTACGATAAATTAAGCCTGCCCGCCCCATACTCAAGTGCTGATTTTTGGCTTGTAAGCCCCAAGATAGATATCACCTTTAGCAAATCTTTGTTTTGGTCCACTTTAATCCAATATAGCAACCAAGGGGACAATCTAGGCTTTAATTCAAGGCTGCAATGGCGTTTTGCCCCCCTGTCAGATCTGTTCATCGTGTACAACGACAGCTACTCCGTTGATCTTTTTGCCCCTAGGTACCGTTCGATCAATCTTAAATTTACGTACTGGTTGAATATCCAATGACCAAAGAAAGACGATTGACCACTTCATTTTTAAACATAAGGGATAATACCAATTTAACCATAAAACAAGTCATATAAATAGTTTCTTTTTCACTTATACCTGCCCGTTCGGCAGGCGGGTATGCCTCATTTTAAAATTAAATTCGTATAAGACATAATCAATAGGATATAAACCTTGTTTTCTACGATAAACCCTTTTCTATGACTTACAAAATTCTATGTTCTGATTTGGACGGCACATTGCTATCGACCAAAAATGATGTTTCGGATTTTACGGTCTCAGAAATTTCGCGTATAAAACATGCTGTAAAAATTATTTTGGTCTCTGCCCGCATGCCCAGATCCATGACCTATTTACAAAGAAGGCTCGGCATTGAGAAAGAGCCCATCATATGTTATAACGGAGCTTTGATCTTAGAGGGTGAAACCGAAGTCTTTTCCACCTTCATAGCTATTGAACAGGTAACGGAGATTCATGGCCTAGGCGAAGAACAGAACGTAAAACTCGGTCTTTATTATAAGAACGAGTGGTACGTAAAAGAAAATACAGAGCGTGTTCGCAAAGAAATACACCATACCAAGGCCGCCCCGGTTTATAGGAAGACGACAGATACCATTAATGATTGAAAACAAAGAGAAGTGGGCCCCACATAAATAATGCTCATGGGTACGAAAAAGACGGCAGACACCATATTTCAGATACTTCATAAGAATTTAGGAAAGCGGCTGCATTTATACCGTTCAAATGATGCGCTTATCGAAATAGCCCCAAAAGCAGTTTTCAAACTCTCTGCAATAAAACTTCTTCTAAATGACGACCGATCGTTGGCAAATGTCATTGCTTTTGGCGACAATTTCAACGACATTGAAATGTTGCAGAATGTAGGGTGCGGTGTAGCGGTAGGTAATGCACGTAAAGAAGTAAAGACCATTGCAGATAAGATTGCTCTCAACAACAGCCAAGATGGCGTTGCCCGTTATATTGAGCAACATCTGCTAATTTGACTATATTTGAAAAAGAAGCAACCCTACTGTTTATGAACCAACCTTTGATAACCGATGATACAATTGTATTCGGATTGTTGGCCCTCTGCCTCGGGTTCGTATTTTACACATCTTCGATCAAGACCGGTTTTTGGAAAAAGTTTTATGGCATCGTTCCAACGGTATTGATGTGTTACCTTTTGCCCGGTATCATGACAAGTGTTGGATTGATCTCGGACGAGACCTCGAATCTATATTTTATGGCCAGCAGGTATTTACTGCCCGCTGCTTTGGTATTGATGACCTTGAGCATTGATTTAAAAGGAATCGCCGACCTAGGGCCAAAGGCCTTGATCATGTTTTTTACCGGAAGTGCCGGTATCATTATAGGTGGTCCCTTGGCCATTTTGATCGTTTCTATTTTTTCGCCGGAAACCGTAGGTGGCAGTGGGCCGGATGCAATCTGGCGAGGACTTTCCACGATTGCCGGAAGTTGGATCGGGGGCGGTGCCAACCAAGCGGCCATGTTCGAGATATTCAAGTTCAAGTACAATCCTGATAAATTCGGTGCTATGGTTCTCGTCGATATCGTGGTCGCCAACTTATGGATGGCCATAATCTTGCTTGGCGTCGGCAAAACCAAAAGAATCGATAGATGGTTAAAAGCCGATACCTCCTCAATTGAAACTTTGAAGGTCAAGGTTTCCGAACATACCGCCAAGATAACCAGGATTACGACTTTGCCCGATTTTATTATCATGCTCGCCCTATCATTTACTGCTGTAGGTGCCGCCCATTTTCTAGGAAACCACTTTTCAGGTTTTTTAGAAAATAACTTTGAGGTCATTCGAGACAAAGACAATTTTTTCTCTTCCTTAAGTTCCAAATTTCTATGGATGGTAGTTTTCGCCACCGCTATCGGCATAGCACTCTCGTTTACAAAAGCCAAGAGTTACGAAGGGGCAGGAGCAAGTAAAATAGGTGGAATGTTCATTTATATTTTAGTCGCTACCATCGGGATGCAAATGGATTTAGGTAAAGTTCTCGAAAACCCTGGATTGCTGGTCATCGGATTAATCTGGATTTCAATTCACGCGGGACTTCTGATTTTGGTCGCAAAATTGATCAGGGCACCATATTTCTTTTTGGCCGTAGGCAGTCAGGCCAATGTGGGCGGAGCGGCATCGGCTCCTGTGGTGGCGGCCGAGTTTCATCCTTCCTTGACTTCAGTGGGTATTCTTTTGGCTGTATTCGGTTATGTAGTGGGTACCGCTGGTGCCTATATTTGCGCATTGCTTATGGAAGTTGCCTCTCAAGTCTAGAAATTTGACCCAACAATTATTTATCTAAATTATTTCATGATATTTGCGACTTATTTAATGGAGGAATGAGAAAGCTTTTAGTCCTGTTATTTATTGCATCGGTTTGTTTTTCCTGTCAGGAAGAAAACACCGAAAACACCATGATAGTCACCGGAAACATCAAAGGTCTTAAAAAAGGCATGCTTTATCTGCAGCACATCAAGGATACAAGCTTGACAACATTGGATTCCTTAGAAATTTTAGGTGACGGAAATTTTTCTTTAAAGACGGAATTGGAGAGCCCGGAACTATTTTATCTATATCTCAACAAAAAGGACAACAACGATATTAATGACCGAATCACTTTTTTCGGTGAACCGGGCTCGATAACCATAAATACTTCATGGAATACTTTTGATTTGAACGCCAAAATCGAAGGTTCTGCATCGCAAAAAAAATGGGAAGAATACAAGAAAACGATGTCCCGGTTCAA
>QIJL01000454.1 GCA_003232435.1 Flavobacteriales bacterium
TCAATTATGGACCGCCCGATCAGCTCTTGAAAACACTCAGAAATTGGCTCAAACCATATTCAATGAAATAAATCTCCTATGCCAGCCCCTACATCTTTGGTTTCTAGCTTTCCAATGACCCTTACACTGCTCCTCAAAATACGGAAATTGCCTTGGCTAGGGGTGATCTTTCCATCACGCAGGATATTTGCTATATAATCGCGGAAATTTAGTCGTAATTTATTCAAATATCCTTGGTTTATTTTTGTATCCTCCGCATTATCACCAACTCCTTGCTCGCTTTCAGGATCTTGGTCAAAGTAACTCATGAGGTTTAGAATACTCTGGATTTCGTCTGCTTCGCTCCTTAGCGCATGACGCAGGTCATCAAAATCCGTCAAACCCTTCCACAATAGAAATGCTGTGCACACCGCATAGAGCGTCGCTAATACCTGAAAGAACAGCTGAATGAAAAAGTCGTGATTTTTTATGTCTAAGAGAAATATTTGCAAATATGGTTGTATATTAAACTGCTGCCACAGCAAAAGGGCTCCCATTCCAACGACCGCTGGAAATATGATCCGATAGGTAAAACGATCGCTTGATTCCTTAAGCCGAGACTTACGAGGCTGATGAAAGACACTGCGAACAGGACGTGTAGAAAGGATTGAACATTCAACAGGAACAAAAAAGCTTCTCCTAGAAGAAACATGCCTATTAGTGATATTGCCGTTACCGCTGATATTTTTCCGGTGGAATTTTCGCCTCTAAAACGTAAATATGCGTTCACGATCCACCTCCAAATTATTGTCTATGACCTTGTTCCTTAATTTTTGTATTTTTCCAAGTAATTTTTGAAATCACAAAGAAAGGTATCATATAGGCGGCTGTGGGCGAAAAATTTGTTGATATAGAATACCCTGTCTTTATCTGAGCGGGCGGCCTCTAGCCCGATTGGTTATATGACCTTCAAGTCTAATGGCGCGCTCATAGAAGGTCGCACCGGTACATTTTTGACTATGAAAATTCAGTAGATGAAACTGGCACCGTTGTGGCCACGGCTCTTAATCGCACTCCGAAATAGCTGAAATTCCAGTATAAGGATGTTAAGAACAAAAATAGACTTGGCCAGTGGTGTTTTTATTTTTCGGAAACTTGCTCACAACTGCGAGATCTCTTGAACGATGTAGTATTGGAAATGTCGGCTAGCATGGTAAGTGATTATAGCATGTGCTCCAATCCCGATTGTTGTTTCAAAAAATGATAGTTTCAGGAACAAGACTTTTCAGCGAAAGAGATCGGAGTGCGTGCCGGTCTCAATAAGATAAAGGGCTTCCTCGTCATATTTGTAGATCAGCAGCCAATCAGGTTCAATATGACATTCCCAATTGTCGGCGTAGTTCCCAGAAAGTTTGTGAGGCCTGCACCTTTCAGGCAAATCCATATCACCCGCTAGAAGGCCGATAACATTGAGCAGCTTGGACATATCCAAGCCGCGTCGTCCGCATTTTTTCGAGCTTTTTATGAAGCTTCTACTCTGCTCAATTCTCTTCATCGGGAGCAATGTTAAACTGCTCCGCTAATTCTGCAAGCGTCACTGGCTCTGTGCTACCATCGTCGGCTTCCTTAATGGCGGCGGCCAAGCGTTCAGTAGGGATTTTAACATCAAACGGCAGCCCCTTGCGCAATACCAGTTGGCTAAAGGTAAGCCGCACGAGATCACTGGCGGACATTCCCAGTTGCTTGAGAATATTCTCCCCCTCAGTTTTGAGGTCTTGATCGATACGAGTTTGTATTCTTGCTTCCATAGCTAAAGCGTACTCCAAATGGAGTACGCAGTCAAGAAATTTGCACAATAATGTGAACTGCCGGGGAGGCATGGGCGTAGCAGCGACATCGGCAGTTGTAACCGCGACAGTTTAATGCGGCCAAGAACTAGCGCCGGTGATAGTCAGAGGGCAAAAACAGATTTGCGGCCTTTACGTCTGGACGACTACTTAGGTCATCTAGAATCTGCTTGGAAGATTTCCCTTCATCGAGCAAGGGAGCCATTTTTTTTAGCATGAGGGACATATCGTTTATCGTTGACCCGGCTTTGATTGCGCCAACGATTAAACCGGGATGTGCGCCTTTGTCCCAATAGGGGGCAACCAACAGGCATAAATCGCGTAAGCGCAGATAATCAATTGAACCGTCCGCCGTTAACAACTCAAGATCATCAACATCAAAAACAGGCGGCTGAAAGGAAACCTTTTTGCCC
>QIJL01000141.1 GCA_003232435.1 Flavobacteriales bacterium
AAGAACGCCACATATTTTTTTATTTGGATTAAGGCTCTCTAAGAAGCCCACTCTATTAACTATCTTTGAATCACAAAAGTATAAAATCCTCGGATGATTTCAAGCATTTTTGGAAAAACAAAGCCGATAAACTTTATCATTGTGCTGACGTTTCTTTTTCTTTTCTATTGGATGGTGCATTTCTTCATGTTCGATAGGGTTTACGACTTGGGTCAACTCTCATTGCAAACATTGATGTTGGGCGTGCTAGTGTTCAGTTTTTTCACGCTGAACTTTATTGTCAAGCGCAACAAAATGACCGGGGTCAATTCATTTGCATTATTGTTTTATGTTATGCTGATGGTACTTTTCCCGGAAACGCTTGCCGATCCATATGCCATAGGATGCAGCTTTTTTATGCTCCTGGCCCTAAGAAGGCTGATCAGCATTAGATCGCTGAAAGACATAAAACTTAAAATATTCGATGCTACGCTTTGGATCATGGTGGCCAGCTTATGCTATGATTGGGCTATTTTGTATATGATATTGGTGTTCGCCGCAATTTACATCTATGAACCGAAGAACATCAGAAACTGGATGGTGCCCTTTGCGGGGGTATTTGTCTTTTTTATGATTGCATACTCCTTATCCATAATAGCGGGAAACCTGGATTTTCTATGGGAACACTATCGATTCGAACTCAATCTCGAGGCCTCCCGTTTTTTAGATCTTGCTAAAAGTTCAAAACGCCTAGTCTATATCGTATTGATATTGATTACAGGGCTGCTATCGTTTGTAAAATTGGGAAAAGTGGGCTTGGGCAAAATTGTCACTTTACGATTAATCGCCATGTATTTTGTAATCGGACTTGCATTGGAAGTTCTGTTATCGGGGTTCGATGCCCATCCGCTAATGGTAACTTTCTTTCCAGCGGTTGTTTTTCTAACTGGTTATGTAGAATCAATTAAGAAACCGAACATCAAGGAAATTGTCTTAATGGCCTCTATTATAGTTCCCTTTTTGGTATTGGCGACCGATTTATTAATTGGCAAATAAGGCTATCTTTGCCAAAAGAAGTCCATTATGTTCAGCGAACACGCGTTTTCGATTTTTGAGGAAAGTATTGCCAAATATCATATTATCGATGATGTCTATCAAGATTTTAACAATCCATATCCAGACGATATCGACCATTTACTTTATCGTAAAAATTGGATCGATACCGTTCAATGGCATTATGAAGATATCATTCGCGACCCAGAAATCGACCCGATCGCCGCTCTGGAACTAAAGCGAAAAATCGATTCGAGTAATCAAGACCGTACGGATTTGGTCGAGTACATCGATAGTTATTTTTTTAAAAAATACCAATCGGTTGTAAAAAATGAGAATGCAACAATAAACACGGAAAGCCCCGCCTGGGCGATAGACCGGTTGTCGATTTTGGCTTTGAAAACCTACCACATGCAAGAGGAAGCCGAACGAACGGATGCTTCTGCAGCTCATATTGAGAAATGTTCGCAAAAACTCAATGTGCTTTTAGAGCAGCGAAAAGACCTTTCTACCGCAATCGACCAACTACTTGCCGACATCGAGGCGGGCAATAAATACATGAAAGTCTACAAACAGATGAAAATGTACAATGACGTGGAATTAAACCCCGTGTTGCGGAAAGCCCCCTAACCCCCGGAAGGGGAACTCTAATGTTTGTGCAATAAACAAATTATCAAATATTGTTCTGGTGGCTCCTCGTTCGGCGAGGGGACTAATTGTACCAATAGTGATAGATGTGCCGTTTTAAATGGACATAGAAGTTACTTTTCCCGAATAAATGATGAAAGTTCAAGAAACAACGGATATAATTCCCCCTTTGGAGGTTAGGGGGCTTTTAGTGATCCGACTCTCGGCTATGGGCGATGTGGCGATGACCATTCCCGTATTATCCGCTTTTTATAATAAATATCCTGAAATAAAAATCACGGTCCTGACTCGGGAGTTCTTCAGACCGATGTTTACACAACTGCCGAATGTCGAGGTTTTTGCCGCTGATGTGAAGGGGAAACATAAAGGATTATGGGGTCTATGGAGATTATACAGGGAACTGAAAGCGCTAGACATTGATTCTGTCGCTGATTTGCACAATATATTGCGAAGCAATATTCTAAAACGGTTTTTTGGGTTTTCAGGAATTCCCTTTCGACAAATAAACAAGGGAAGGGCAGAAAAGAAGGCACTTACTACATCAAAAAATAAAACCT
>QIJL01000164.1 GCA_003232435.1 Flavobacteriales bacterium
TTGAAAGAGAAATCATAGCAAATTTTTAGAAAAAATTGAATAAAACCCGAGAATGCTAGACCTCTCATTGGGGTTATTCTACAGGCTCGTTAACTTTACCAAGGAGTATCAATAAGCTTTTCAAGGTTTCTTCCTGAAGTCGATAAAATACGGATTGACAATAATATGGTCGGTTTTAATCGGCATTCGTTAAATTTTTACTGAACAGTCTTTTTTTGCGGCACATCTATTAATATGTTTTTTTGAACGGAAAGTGATTTCTGAAAGATATAGATTTCAACCACTTCTGAATACTTATAATGGGTGCAAATACTCCCTTTGTCTTAGAGAGATTTTATTGTGATTGAGGATATTGTAGTTAAGCCCATCCCAGATGCAATGGTCGAAGAATGTCTGAATAAAAAGCATAAATTCCCATCTTTAAAAGAATTATACAGACAATTTATTAAAGACTGTGTATTTCAAAACGAGTTAGCCGATGTCAGAAAATTTGTACCCGTAACAGGGAAGCGGTATTTTCTGGTCGAACACAAAGGAAAAACTGAGGCGCTTTTTGGTGTAACATTTACCAATCGCAGTCACTTCGAAGCCCAGATTTCATTCTCAAGAATTATTGACCCCGAAATATGTAGATATATAGACAACCATCATCGCGATGAGTTAAAACTAGAAATAAGGTGGCCTGCTGGAATTGCAAAGGGTTGGATGTATCTCGATAGCCTGGTTCAGGAACTATTCAAGAGAGAAATACGGACTATTACTTCAAAAGCGCTTTCCAAGGGTGGCATCTCCGCATTTCGTTCTTTCCGAAAGGAATGCGGAGGAAAATATGAAATTGATTTCTGCTCTTCAAATAGTTCTCTATTGGTGAAGCCCCTCCTGAAAGCAGGTGGGTAACCTTACTTTCTCCTAGAAATCGATAATTCTTGGCTCGACTAATCTTGAGGAATAGTCAGTTAACAAGTCGCTCAAGACCGAGCGCGGGAAGCCTTTCGATTTTTATTTGGAGTCGTTGGGCGGCGGCTTAGCTCAAACGTTCGCTGTGCACCGATGTTGGTAATTTCGGTAGGTTTAGAGAAAACTTAACAAAAAAAGAGAGGTTTCCATGGAAGAAGTTCCGTTACATGAAGCATTGATTGCGGGCTATGGCGTAGGGCGCCGACGTGGGTTTTGGTTCTCTCCTAGCTACCCATCAATGATCAATGCTTTGACTCGCGCAGAAAGGAATGCCGGAACGCTTATTTTGCCCTCAGGTAAAACCAATCATAAATTAATCCATATTGATGTGCACAGAATACAAAATCCAAAAATAGAGACCGAATCCACCGCTGAAGAATTATGGAAATGTGTTAAAGAGCATTACGGCATAACTACGGCTGCCGCTTTTCTTGCCCTGGGCGGAATTCCTATCCCGAAACCTTGGCTTGGGCATTTTGTTCTTCCTGGTTCAAGTGGATTTACAAATTTGATTAGCGATTTTGGCGTAAGGTTTTTTCCCCTGAGGAAATTAAAAACAGGAACACAACTTGCGCGTGGTGCGAACGCTGTATTTGGGACCACACGGGTATTTGGTATCTTGGGTAGGGCAAATGCTGTGGGGTTTATTGGATTTGCCATCTTTGATGTCATCACTCTTGCAGTCTGCATGAATAGAAAATAGGATTGAACGTGATGAAAATAGATGGACAAGCTATTTTACAAAAGGTACGAAAAATATACCTACGGGAAACTGGGTTTTCTTACGATCATGAAATAGATAATGATTCTGCCCTTGTAAAAATGAACGGAATAAAAGTCGATGGGGATGATTTGAGTATATTTATCAAGGCCGTTCAAACAGATTTTGATATTCCAATGACACAGTCTGACTGCGACTCTTTTTTTACCTTAAGAAATGTCGCGGATTATGTCATAAAAAGACTTCAAGAAAAACAGGGTCTTCCAGAAATAGGCCTTAAATAAAAAATAATTGTAACACAGTGTGTTTTATAATTTTAAGATCGAATTTCACTATAAATCAGCGAACAAGTCGCTCAAGACCGACCGCACAAAGCGGTTCGATTTTTATTCGGGGTCGTTGCGCGGCGGCTTAGCTTATCGTTGAGGCTGTAGAATAAGTCAAAAACCCCTATAAAATTTTCTGTATTTTTGTTAGAATATACTCCATTAAAGTATTTAATACTGGAGGATAAAAATGGCGAAATACAAAGCATATTCCTACGAACAAAGTAAAT
>QIJL01000338.1 GCA_003232435.1 Flavobacteriales bacterium
CTCGATTTTTCGGCAAGGTCTTGCTCGAAGAACTAGGATTTTCGAGTTGATTAAGAGCCTGTTTTGAAATATCTCGATTATTTTCTTATACCCTCTTTTTGCGCATAACTTCGTTAAAATTTTAAACCGTCCGCCTTATTTTGGCGGATGCCTCGTTCTGCATCAAAAATAGGGTATAACAATTCTAACGACATATTTCAAAACAGTCTCTTAGAATAAAGCATAATATTTCCTTACTTTGGTCACACTCAAACAGAACTAAATGAAAAGTTTATTTTCTTCATTATTATTACTTTTTTCCTTTTCGATTTTTTCGCAGGATTCCACCCAACTAAAATCGCAAGTGCGGCACAGCATTGACGAACTTCGTGATTTTGTATCTATACCAAATGATGCCGTGGATCATGCTGATATCAACCGCAACCTGACGTGGCTGACCAAAAAATTCAACGCAAGGGGCTTCAACTCTTCAGTGCTTCCTACCGAGGGCGAATCACTTTTTTTTGCGGCCCTGCCTATGGAAGATGGCAAACCCACCGTTCTTTTTTATATGCATTTTGACGGGCAGCCAGTGGATCCATCAAAATGGGATCAACCCAGTCCGTATCAGGTTGTATTAAAATCCAAGGATGGTAGCGGTTGGAAAAACGAATCCTTTGAAGATCTGGACGATGACATAAATTATGATTGGCGTATGTTCGGTAGGTCGACATCTGATGATAAGGGTCCGATCGTCATGTTTTTGAATGCCATCGATTTATTGAAGAAAAATAATGTCGACATTCCTTTTAATATCAAAGTAATCTTAGATGGGGAGGAAGAAAAAAGCAGTAAACCTTTGCCAAAAGCTGTCAAGGAATATCGCGAACTATTGGAAGCAGACTTTTTGGTCATCACCGACGGACCAGTTCATGTATCAGGAAGACCAACGGTCGTTTACGGATGTCGAGGAATTACCTCGCTATCGCTGACCACCTATGGCCCGATAAAACCTCAACATAGTGGTCATTATGGAAATTATGCCCCAAACCCTGGGTTTCAATTGGCCCAGGTTCTCGCTACGATGAAAGACACTGACGGAAAGGTTTTGATCAAGGGATATTACGACGGAATTTCCTTTGATGAAGCAACCCAAACTATCTTAAAAAGTGTGCCCGATGATGCGGCCATCATCAACGGAAACCTCGCTATTAAAACTCCCGAAAAAGTAGGAAGCTTTTATCAAGAAGCCCTGCAATATCCTTCCTTGAACATTCGGGGAATGGAATCTGGTTGGGTCGGCGAAAAAGCCCGTACAATCGTTCCGGCAACTGCGACGGCGGAATTGGATTTGCGTTTGGTTCCCGAAACGGATGGTGCACGATTGAAAAGTCTCGTAAAAAAGCATATCGAGCAACAAGGTTTTTTTATCGTGGATTCCGTTCCTGAAAAAGACCTTCGAATGAAGCATGACAAGATTATGACCATAACGGAGGGTTCCGTAACGGATGCGTTCCGTACCGATTTGAACAACCCTTATGGAAACTTTTTGGTCAATACCCTAAAGGATAAATTCGGGGAAGATGTGGTACAGATTAGAATAATGGGGGGCACGGTGCCCATTGCACCTTTTATCAATGAATTAAAAATTCCGGCTTTTATTGTTCCGATGGTCAATCCTGATAACAACCAGCATAGCCCGAACGAGAACTTGAAAATAGGTCAGATAGCCTATGGGATTCAGGCATTTTATGCGATTTTGAGTTTGCAATTAGATTGACAATTATGGATGGTTTAAAAATTACTCTGTTAGGTGGGTTAATTATATTAATAGGCTCAGCAATTAGTGTTTATGGTACTTATAAAACACATAAGGAAAATCGCGATTTAGCGAGTCAAAATACTGATTTACTCTCAAGGAGTATTCATAAAGGAACCGAAACAACAATAAATGAAGGTTCTAAAACCAGACACTTTTTTCTAAGTCTTTTTGTTGAAGGACTTAATTCCAATATTTCTTCTGAAAAGTTCCTCTCATCTCATAAAAATCATTTAGAAGATTACAAATATCCAGTGTACGTAAATCTTCTTGGAAATTGTAAAAAGGAGAATATTTCCAAAAATAATACTTACAAATATGTAGAAGAATTATATAACCTAACTGATGTTACGCACTAAAACAGTAAATTTCAAGTATGACTGTTAATAACCTTTTAGATTTGTATACGGATTATTTATTGGTAGCCCCT
>QIJL01000389.1 GCA_003232435.1 Flavobacteriales bacterium
CCTATTAATTGATCGGCGCCTTGGGTATCTAAAATCGTTCTGGAATCTATTTTCGAAGTAACCCTAAAGGCAATTCTCGCAGGGAAGTTAGCCTTTATAATACCAGTAATCACATTTACCGATGGGCGTTGAGTAGCTATTATCAAATGGATGCCAATAGCCCGTGCCAATTGCGCCAAACGTGCTATAGGCGTTTCGACTTCCTTGCCGGCGGTCATGATCAAATCGGCAAACTCGTCAATGACCAGAACAATATATGGGAGGAATTTATGCCCATCATTCGGATTCAATTTTCTTGCCTTGAACTTAACATTGTATTCTTTGATATTTCGGACCATGGCCAATTTGAGCAGTTCGTAACGATTGTCCATTTCGATACAAAGCGAATTCAATGTATGGATTACTTTGGTGTTGTCGGTAATTATGGCATCTTCGGAATCGGGCAGCTTTGCCAAGAAATGGCGCTCGATTTTGTTGTAAAGTGTCAATTCCACTTTCTTGGGATCGACCAAGATGAATTTTACTTCCGCAGGATGCTTTTTATAAAGTAGGGAAGTCAATACCGCATTCAACCCGACCGATTTTCCTTGTCCTGTGGCCCCTGCCATCAACAAGTGCGGCATTTTGGCAAGATCGACCACAAAAGTCTCGTTACTGATCGTTTTCCCGAAAGCAATGGGCAATTCCATTTCGGCCTTTTGAAATTTACTGGCCGCAATGACCGAACGCATCGAAACGATGGTCGCATTTTTATTGGGTACTTCGATACCAATTGTGCCTTTTCCGGGAATAGGGGCGATGATGCGAATGCCCAAGGCCGCCAAAGAAAGCGCGATGTCGTCTTCAAGGTTTTTGATCTTGGAAATACGCACCCCGGCCTCAGGGACGATTTCGTACAAAGTAACTGTGGGTCCGATCGTTGCCTTGATCTGCGCAATTCCGATTTTATAGTTGCGAAGTGTTTCGACTATTTTGGTCTTGTTTTCCTCGAGTTCTTCTTGATTGATGGTTATACCGCCAGATACACCGTGCTGATCCAATAGTTCGATCGTCGGGAATTTATAGTTGCCCAATTCAAGGGTCGGATCGAATTCCCCGAAATCTTCGACAAGTTTGTCGGCGATGTTGACTGCCTCCTCTTTTTCGATCGTGATCTTTTCAACTTCCATATCGATATTATCCTCCACAACAGGTTCGACGATGGGCATTTCGAGATTTTCTTCTTTCTCCAGTTTTGGAATATCTTTCTTGTGGGTATAGGTGTCGAGGACAATGGGTTCTTCCTTTTCAGGGGAAAGAATAATTTCCTCAACCGTTTCTTCCACTTCCGTTTTCGGGGCCTTTTGAAACTCTGAAGCCAGCGATTTTCTTTTGTTGGTCAAATAGCTACCTATTCCTTCCGGAGAAAATTTAAAAAGCCGAACCAGAATAAACACTAGCCCGAATAACAGTAGCAAGATAACACCGATCTTACCGGTATAATCTTGGAGAAAGTCGTTCATTTCATAACCGACCGTGCCACCTAGCAGCGGTTGTTCATCTGCGAAGAAACCCAGTCCGATTGAGATCCAGATCATGAAGATCAATCCCCAGATCCACTTCTTCCATAAAGTTCCCTTTTCAAGGCTAAGAAACATGTAAAGCCCTGTAACACAAAGAAGCCCGGTTAAAATAAAGGAAGCCAAACCAAAACCTTTGTACATCACAAAATGACTTACACTGGCACCGAATTTTCGAAGCAGGTTTTCCGCCTCTGCGTTCCGGTCGACGAATTGATGGAGAAGGCTCTGGTCGTTTTGCCAGGTGAAATAAAAAGATGCAAAACTAAAGAACAAAGCGATACTGAGCAGAATAAGAAGGCTGCCTAGAATAATCTTATTCTGTTTCGAAGGCTTGAATGAAATCTTTTTTTTTGGGGCGGAAGTGCTCTTTGTTTTCCTTCTGACCGTCTTCTTTTTTGCCATCAATTCGGGTTGTATTCCGCACAAAAATACAAATAACCTTGGTTTTAGGGTATTTTATATTTTGGGGCCCCTATTAAGAATAAAAGTTCCAAAAGCCCTGAAAAAAGGGGTTTCACTACAAGTTGACAACTCCGATAAGACTTACCTGGAAGTTGCCATTAAAACCAATGAAACTACCTTCTATAATCAGATATACTCCAATTATACTTTACTATACCATCAGAATCGTCAGATTTTCTACCTTTGTGCAGAAGGATGTAAGCATTGGAAATGCCGTGAAAGCCGGAGAAAGTATTTTTGAGGTAGCACCTAAATCAAGGGCAGCGAAAGATTTTAGTAAACTATGTAGGGAAATGTGAAAAATGTAAATTAAAAGTTATGAGTAGAGTAAGAGAAACGAGTATTAAGGGCGGGTTTGGAGAATTTGGCGAAACTGTAGTTGAGACGAAACCGAAGAAACAAAAAAGAGAACCCTTTACGGTTAGGGGCGTTGCCCGAAACCAAGAATCTTTTGGACGACCTTCAATGGCTAAAGCAATATACCGTTGACAAAAAGCCTATTTCACAAGGCGATGTTGTACGTCAAGCATTGGAGCTTTTGGCCAAGAAAATGAAATACGATACACTCTAAAGAAGAATATGCGGGGGATCTGGCCAATGCCACCATCACCGCAGGGAGGAAAACCGGACGATAATTCTAGAGATATGGATATACAGGACATAAAAAAAATGAGCCCGTCAAAACGGATAGTTTTGGTTCAGGAAATTTGGGATTCCATCGATAGCGACTCCATTGAATTGACCGATGCCATCAAAGCGGAACTGGACAGTAGATTGGAACGACATGAAAAAGGGGAGGGGCAGAATTACACCCTAGAGGAAGCTAGAGCGAAATGGGCGGAGAAGAGAAAATGAAGCCAATTTTAATTTTACGTGACCAAGCGATAATCGACGTTGACGAGGCCGGCAAATGGTACGATGAACAACGGGAAGGGTTGTCGTTGGATTTCGAGCTTTGCGTGGAAGCGGGCTTTGAGGATATTATGTTAGAACTCAAGGGCTACCAATTCAGGTACAGGGGAATAGTAAGGGTGCGCTATATCAAAAGATTTCCCTATGGCATCCACTATATTTTGGAAGAAAGCAACGGCAAGACCCTGATTTATGTAATTGCGGTTTTCCACACCAGTAAAGATCCTAATTCATGGAATGAACGTTTGGACCGGCAATGAAAAAAAGCGAGCAGAGAATGGAGGTTTTAAAGTACAGGATCGGCAACAAAAAAAAAGGAACACAGAATTTCGGTTGACGATTTTTTGAACCGTTTTGCAGCTTCCCGGGAAGCGGAAAACTACACTAAATATCACTATCCTTTTAAAGCCCGTATGCACCGCTTTATTTCAACTTGAAAAGCCACCTCCTTTGGGGGTGGTCATGTTCTTTTGGCTTTGCCTGAATCCGCAATTTGATTTAGGTTTTGTTTTTTCATTTTTTTTGCAATCAATTGTTTGATTGAATTTAGCACTTGCCATCACCGCCCCCTATGGGGTAGCCTTAAAAGCCACCTTATAAGAAGGTGTGATTTTTACTTGTTTTACCTTAAGAGGTGATTTAGGCTTCAAAACATTCGACCCCGCCGAGGAAATGTCAAAAAGACGGTTCAGGGAATACGATTTTGGCAACCCGCTACTTAAAATTGGTATAGACCGTCCATTTTAGTACATTTAATATCAGGTCGGACATTTTCCCGGCACCCCTGGTAAATATTTTAAAGTATGAAAATCTCTAGCTCCCTGTTTTTCCTACTTCTTCATTTTCATTTTACGGCCCAGGAAAACCTAGTCGACAAATTGCATCCGCTACAACAAAATCCTACCCTCAAGGAGAAAGTCTACGTCCACACCAATAAAACATCCTATTTTACGGATGATACGATTTGGTTCAAAGCCTATGTGGGCGACACCATAAACTTCCCGTCCATAGAAACCACCAGGCTTTATGTAAACCTCCTGGACGATCGGGGAACCCCGGTCTACAGCAAGGATATCTTTATAAACGATGGCACGGGCTCCGGGGAGTTCGAGCTGAACGATGCGGTTATGCCCGGTCGGTACTATATACAGGCCTATACCAATTTCATGCGTAATTTTGGGGATGCCTATCATTATTTGCAGGAAGTAACGGTAGTAG
>QIJL01000409.1 GCA_003232435.1 Flavobacteriales bacterium
ATGAAATATATGCCGGTATCGACATTGGAAAATTGGAAACAGCGAAAAGAACAATCGACTGGCGAAAGAACGGGGTTCGACAAAGATCAATGGCAAAAGTTCGACGCGATCCGCAAACAACTGATAAAAAAGTTACAGGATAACGGCCACGGAATGTTACTAGGCTCCGATGCGCCCCAACTCTTTAATGTACCCGGATTTTCCATTCAAAGAGAAATGCGAGATATGGCCGAGGCCGGAATGACGAATTTGGAAATTATTCAATCGGGAACAATAAATCCAGCTAAATATTTTAATATGGAAGATACTTTTGGACAAGTCAAGGAAGGTCTAGAAGCTGATTTGGTTTTAATCGATGGTAATCCACTGGAAGATTTAAAGGCCTTGCAAAAAATTTATGGAGTGATACGACAAGGAAGATGGATTGCCAAATCGGAAATTGATAAAAGACTGGAAATGATAGCAAAACACGCTGCCCAAAACTGAATCTATGCAGTACCTGAAGAAACTTCCCTTGATATTACTTACCGTTTTTATTACTATTTCTTGTGTAAAAAAAGATAAAACGGGGAGTCAGACATCAATTGGCGAAATTGTTTTAGATACTTCATTTGCTGGAGCCCGGCTTAACAAATTCCAAAAAATCAAGGAGGGAAAATATGTTGGTTACGTACTTCCTGAAAATGAGCCTATAAATTCTAGCCCGTGGTTTGCTTTCGGACTGAAGTCCGAGAAAAAACAGCAAATCGAACTACAATTGAAGTATGGGGCCTATCAACATCGATACGTTCCAAAATTGAGCTATGATAAGATAAATTGGAAACCCTTGGAATCCTCCAAAATAAAAATAGATATCGTTCAGCACACGGCTACCTTGTCATTGAATATTTCATCAAGAAAATTGTTCGTAGCCGCCCAGGAAATAGAATCTTCGGCCAAGACCTATTCGTGGATAGATAGTTTACGCTTGTCGTTGCCCGGTTTAAAAAAAGTTGTGGCCGGTAAAACTGTTTTGGATAATGATAATTATGTGCTATTGCATGAGAATGAAAATGTAACGAATTCGGTGGTTTTCATTGCTCGGCAACATCCACCGGAAATACCGGGCGGTACTATCGGGTTTAAAAGTTTTTTTGAAACTGTTTTTTCCGATTCGGAATTGGCCAGATTGTTTAGACAGTCATTTAATATTTATAGTTTTCCCTTGCTCAACCCCGATGGTGCCGATCTGGGCAATTGGCGGCACAATGCAAATGGGGTAGATCTCAACAGGGACTGGATAGAATTTTCGCAACCCGAGACCCAGATGGTAAAACATTTTCTTGAAAAGAAAGTCAAGGAAGGCATGAAAATTCGTTTTGGCATTGATTTTCATACCTCGTATTCAGGACCGTACTTATTAGTGTTGGATTCGATAAACGAGACCAAGACCAACAAAATAATTCCCGATTGGATTGCACAAATCGAAAAAACAACAAATTTCAAGGTTCAGGCCAGAAGAAGAAGCCAAGAGTTGCCCTATTGCTACAACTATTTCTTTAACGAGTTGGGTTCTGAAGCCGTGACTTATGAAGATGGCGATGAAATTGATCGAACTATTATCAAGGAAAAAGCTAAAAGTCATGCCGAGGAGCTTATGAAGGTTTTATTGCAAAAAAAAATCGGATAAAGAATCCTCGGGGCAAGCCCACGAGGCATTAAAATCTCAAGCTCTGAGAATCCCGTATTTGATTTTTTTCTCGGATACCTCCCCGAATACGCACCTATTCAAAATAGGTTTTTGCGCAGTCTGACGGTTAGGATACAGTGTTGTAAGCCGTTTATTTTTACATGAATCGTCTTCGTTTAAATGCTTTAATGTCAGATTTACTCAAGGAAAACCATTCGCCTTTTAAACGTTTTTTAGCAAATCTTTTATGCCAATATGCCTCGATTCCAACTGGGTCATCCGTCTCTATTACATGTATTTCTTCAGTTTTCATTGGCATCTGAACTTTTATTTCTTTATACCTTCTAGCTGCATCAGTACTTCTTCCGATTTTGTAAACTTTGTCATGCTTAAGAAGGTATACATGTCCCGATTCTAAAGAATCTTCTAATTCATTTTCCTCCATCCCATCAGGTATTTGACTTAAATAGGGCTTGCTGATTTTCTGATTATTTCAACGCAAGTTATTAACAATCAGTATATTATAAATGAATAGCATAAAAAAAACTTTGCG
>QIJL01000616.1 GCA_003232435.1 Flavobacteriales bacterium
TTTTGGGCTAAAGCCCGTTCGGCAGGTCAAATTCGTCCCCCGGATAAATCCGGGGGCAACCGAAAAATCGATTTTCCAATTCCATTGCTACGGCTTTTAAGCCGTGGCAACGGGAAAAGCACCTGCCGGGCTTTGGTCCAAACCGAACATTGGCCTTTAAATGTCCAAGTCGATAAAATTGTATTTATCAACGCAGTAATAAACTAGAGCCTCATTTTACCCTCGTGACGATTTGAATCGGGAATTTTTAGCCCCTGCATCAAATCGCAGTATCGATCAGGTCCGATTTTCGCAAAACCTTTAAAAACAGCTAGTTAAAAAAGTCTTATGTCTTGTAGCGAACCTGTCTGCCGGCAGGCAGGGCGGTCTTTTGTCTTTTAAGCGGACACTAATACCTTACCCTTCAAAACCGATTTCATTGTGGGCACCGTCGCAATAGGGTTTATTCTTTGAAGCTCCACAGCGGCAAAAGGCAGTCGTTCTTGTTTTTCGCTCTTCCTTGCCGTCGGAACTTTTGACAACTAAATTTCCCGAAACCAATAATGGCCCATTGGCTTTGATTTCTATTTTCGTGGTTTCACTGTCCATTTCCAGTTCTTTTTTTTCTCCTATGTAAAAACTCAAAGCGCCAGAAGGGCATTTGCTCACGACATCCATTATTTCATCTTTCGACGCATTTTCTGTTTGGATCCATGGTCGGTCTTTTGGTTTGAAAACCGATGGAAGTCCGTTTGCGCAAATTGCAGAATGAATGCACTTGAACTACTGTCAGATCATCCTTTTTATACTTTTTCATAATTCGGTATATTTTCGATTATAAGAGACTGTTTTGAAATATCTCGATTATTTTCTTATGGCCTCTTTTTGCGCATAACGTCGTTAAAATTTTGAACCGTAGCCCTGCTATGTTTATCCGCCTTATTTTGGCGGATGCCTAGTTCTGCATCAAAAATAGGCAATAACAATTCTAACGACATATTTCAAAACAGTCTCTAAATTTTTCGGGACGAGAACTAATTTTTCCTTAGAATCACTCAAGACGAGTTCATGATACCAATGCTGCTTTTGCTTCAGCTCGCGTTCTTTTTACTTCGATTTTCTTTAAAAGCCATTCCGGATAGGTGATATCATCCTCTGCATCATATAGTTGCAATTTCTGAGAATCATCTGGGTTAATGAGATCCATAGGGGTACAGCCTAATATTTGGGCTGCAGTATCAACACCAGAGTGCGAAGCTCCCGCAACCCCATGCGAGAGAATACTCGATCCGCACAGGTATAAATTTTTGATTTCACTCTTGTTCTTAAAAGCAAATGGCCCAATATTCCAAAGGCTTTTTTCAGTACCATAAATACTACCTCTCGTAGTGTTCACATAATATTCATTGGTAATCGGAGTTCCCATTTCCAATTGAACAATATGGTTTGAGATACCAGGGATTACTTTTTCAAGGCCATTTAGCATCTTCTTCGTCAGCAAATCCTTGAAATCGATATATTCTTGAGAGCGATGGGCTTCCTCATTGCCATACTTCTCAAAAGAGGCATAGTCGACTAGCGTGATTGCCTCAAGGGTATGGTACTTGCCATCATAACTTGAAGGATCCTTTAAGGTGGTGCAACTGATGAACATACCTTCGAATGCATCTCCTTGAGTCAAGTCGGCTTTCATCATTTCCTCATAAAAATCGTTCATGTCCCTATTGGGTATCATCCAGACATTACCGGAATCCATTCCCGCTTTGCGTAAATCCATATCAACGGTCAAGAATAGCATCAGCGAGGTACAGGAGTATTTGGTCTTGTTCAGTTTTTTAAGCAGTTTCTTACTTAGATACTGTTCGCCGATCAGTTTTTTATAAGTAATCTCTGGGTCTGCATTCGAAACTATTCGGTCGGCAAAAATTTTTCTGCCATCTTCAAGAGCAACCCCAATGGCTTTTTTTTCTTTTCCCATTAAAATTTTCTCAACGCCGCTTTGGGTCCACACTTCACCATTTTGCCTTTTAATCGTATTGGTCATTGCCTTTATCAGTGCGCCCCCTCCGCCCATGGGATAAAACCCACCACTAAAATAATGGGTCATCAAACCGGCATGCATTAGAAAACTGACTTTGTCCGGGGCTAGGGCATGGTCGCCACACTGAATATTCAAAATACGTTCGAGCAATGGATCTTTGATGTACCACTTAATTACCCGATTTAAAGTAAATAGGGCATATTTGCCCATATGTCGGGTCTTATAGGGCATTAATAACTTGTTCCAAAAACCCTTGATATAGGGAATCATCTGAACTTCTTCGCTGACTGTTTTTATGAGGTTCAAATATTTTTTTAGACGCTTTTTTTCTTTCGGGAATTTTTCTTGAAGGCGTTCGATCAGAAGCTCAAAATTATTCGGGAAATCGAACCTTTCTTCTCCCAACCAACAATGTTCGTATCCATCGGGATTCATACGAAAGAAGGTCAATTCATTTGCTATGCCCAAACCTCGATATAGATCACTGGTCGCTTCACCATCTTCAAGAAGGCCGACATAATGCACGCCAGGGGTGAAGCGGTGACCATCTAGGTAGAAACTATGACACCATCCGCCGGGCACATCATGCTTTTCAAGAACCAACACTTTTTGACCCGCCCTAGACAGACAGATCGCGGTGGCGAGCCCGCCGACCCCTGCACCGATTACAATGGTATCCCATTTGGTTTCATTAAAACCACTTGTACCGGCCAATACCTCTTTTGAAGAAACTAGTGTTTCGATCTTTTCTTTTTCAGCCATAAATGAACTCGTCTTGAGTTTTTCTTTTACCTGCAAATATCACCCCGTTCTTCAACGGGGCAGGCTATTTTGCACCCTAATTTTGCTATTTT
>QIJL01000524.1 GCA_003232435.1 Flavobacteriales bacterium
CAGTTCAATACACTCAATGGATTTAGTTTTTCGGGAATTTTGGCGAATTTATTTTTTTCTTTACCAAGGCAAAATTTTCAAGCATAGCCGTTGCTACGGTTTAAAATTTTAACGAAGATAAAGGGAAAGATAAAAAGCGAAAAACCCGAAAAGCTATGTGCATTGAGTGTACAGGTGAAAGGGAGTGTCAACACTCCCAAGGGATTCCTCACTTCGCCTGCCTACTGGCAGGCAGGGCGGTCTTTTGTCTTTTTATGTGGACACTAATGAAGATTTATATCAAAAACAAAAAGAATTAACTTGCCTCTTTCTATTGGGCTATGCAAAAACAACACCTTTTCGATTGCCATCAGCGTATTGAGCCTTTCATTCATGAAACTCCTGTTTTAAGTTCTCAATTGATAAATACCGTAGTCGGCACCGTAATCTTTTTCAAATGCGAGAATTTCCAGCGCATGGGCGCCTTCAAAATGCGTGGTGCAACAAATGCGATAATGCAATTGGGAGACGAACAAAAGCAAAAAGGAGTGGTTACCCATTCCTCCGGAAATTTCGCCCAAGCCGTTTCTTTGGCCGCCAAAAGTTTAGGAATCCCTGCTTATATCGTAATGCCCTCAAATGCTCCGGAAGTGAAAAGAAATGCAGTTGCTGACTATGATGGGAAAATAACATTATGTGATGCGACATTGAAAGCCCGTGAAAATGCCGCCCAAAAAATCGTTGAAGAAAAGGGAGCGACTTTTATCCATCCTTCGAATGATATGGATGTTATCTTAGGAAATGCCACCGCTGCTATGGAACTCTTGAAAGACCAGCCCGATCTGGACTATATTTTTACGCCAGTTGGTGGAGGCGGGCTAATAGCAGGCACAGCACTTGCAGCGCATCATTTTGGAAAAAATTGTAAAGTCATCGGTGGCGAACCAATGGAAGCAGACGATGCCTATCGGTCTTTACAAAGTGGAAAAATAGAAGAAAACAAAAGTGCAAATACCATTGCCGATGGTTTAAGAACTACCTTGGGAAATATTAATTTTCCGATTATTCAGCAATATGTGGAGAAAATTATATTGGTCTCAGAGGAAGAAATAGTCACGGCAATGAAGCTTATCTGGGAGCGGATGAAAATTATAGTTGAACCTTCAAGTGCTGTGGCCTTGGCCGCTGTCATAGGCGAAAAGGAAGAACTTCAAAACAAAAGAATAGGAATTATCATTTCTGGAGGAAATGTCGATTTGAAAAATCTTCCTTTTTGAGTTTTAACAATCTATGAACAAACAAGTATTATTGGACCACAGACCAGAAGGATTACCAGATGAAAAAACCTGGAAAATCGTCTCATCTGAAATTCCGGAACCTGAAAAGGGTCAGGTTCTAATCGAGCAACATTATATTTCTTTAGATCCCGCCATGCGCGGATGGATCAAAGATCGAAAATCATATATTGAGCCTGTGGTGCTTGGCGATGTGATGCGGGCAGGATCCGTTGGGGAGGTCATCAAGAGCAATAACAATCTGAAATTCAGGGAAGGCGATTACGTTTCGGGATGGGGCGGCGCTCAGCAATATTCCATTTCCGATGGAGAAGGATTTTTTAAAATTGATCCCAATCTTGCCCCGCTACCCACCTATTTGGGTACAATGGGAATGCCTGGTATGACGGCTTACTTCGGAATTTTAGAGGTGGGGGAACTTAAAGAGGGAGATACGGTTCTTGTCTCAGGAGCAGCCGGCGCCGTAGGAAGTTTGGTCGGCCAAATCGCAAAGATCAAAAACTGCAAAGTGGTCGGCATTGCCGGCGGAAAAGACAAATGTGATTATGTTGTCAACGAACTCGGGTTTGATTCCGCCATAGATTACAAAAGTGAAAATATCTATGAAGCACTCAATGAACATTGCCCCAAAGGCATCGATGTATATTTTGATAATGTAGGAGGAGAAATTTTAGATGCCGCATTGGCCAATTTAAGAATGCACGCCAGGGTAGTTATTTGCGGTGCCATTTCACAATACAACAACTTAGGTAAAACAAAAGGCCCTAGCAATTATATGTCACTTTTAGTAACCAGATCGACAATGAAAGGGATGCTCGTTTTTGATTTCGCCGATCGATACCAAGAGGCCGTTCAACAATATTCGATTTGGATTAAAGAAGGAAAATTAAAAGGCAGAGAGGATGTCTATGAGGGCATTGAGAATTTTCATCAAACTTTTTT
>QIJL01000154.1 GCA_003232435.1 Flavobacteriales bacterium
TTGCCATAATAAAAGACCATCCAAACCAACACGATGGCCATCGCGATCATAAATGACATAAAACCACTGTCAACGGCCTCTTGACCCAAAGATGGACCAACTATCTCTGATTGGATTATCTCGGCCGATGCAGGTAGTTTACCCGCGCGCAATACGTTGGCAATATCTTTGGTCTCGGTGATAGTAAAGTTAGGGCCTGTGATTCGGGTACTTCCTCCAGAGATAGGGCCTGACGAAACCCCCGGTGCCGTATATACCTTGTTATCCAGAACAATTGCGATTCCTGTTTGATTGTTGAAGGCGTCGCCTGTAAGTTTTTCCCATTCTTTCGCGCCCCTTACATTCATGTTAACGCTGATCGCGGGCTTGCTGAATTCATCAAAAATATCACTAGCATCTGAAACAACGTCTCCGCTCATTCTCGGTACACCGTCCCTGCTTGATTTTACCGCAAAGAGTCTTACTCGTTCCGCATTTCCTTCAGCAGGGCGTTCCCAGAAAAATTTCGTGAACTGAATCTCAGTTGGCAGCAACCTTCTTATTTCAGGCATTCGTAAATAGGAACCTACCTCCGCGGTATCTTTAACGGACGCGGTACCCACTGCGTATCCTAGGGGAGCAGGTTCGAATTTGCTCAATAACGGATTGAACTCATCGGCCAGATCCAAAGAATCTTGAGCGACATCGGAAAGTAATGAATCGATCTCCGATTCACTTTTAGAGGTATCTTCTTCTAACTGTTCAGGGGGCTCTAAAATATCCTTGAGCTTCAGGTTCGCATCGTAGAAGAATTTTAAGACGTTCTGATTGCCTGTTTCATAAGTCTCCCAAAATTCCAATTGTGCCGTACTTGATAAAAGGTCTTGGGCCCGTGCGATATCCCTCGCGCCAGGAAGCTCTACCAGAATTCGTCCTGAATTACCTTCACGTTGAATATTGGGCTGTGTTACACCAAAGCCATCGATACGTTCGCGTAGTACTTCAAAGGCAGATACAACCGATTCATCGACCTTGGTTCTGATAATTCTCATGACACTCTCATCAGTAGCTTCCATACTGCCGATATCGCTGCTAAGTCCTTTAGTAAAGAAAATATCAGGTGAAGCCAATTTGGTATCGCCTTTAATATTGTCCCAAGCGTCAAAAAACAAATCGAGATAAATATCATCACTACTTTTCGATGCTGCATCGGCATCGGCCAATGCTTTATTGAAAACCGGATTCTTGGAATTGTTCGCAAGCCCCTTTAGAATGTCTTTTACGGAAATTTGTAGGGTAACATTGATACCGCCCTTAAGGTCAAGGCCTTTATTAAGTTCCTTTTTCTTGGCGTCGTTATAATCGGTATACCCGAAAATCGAATTCTCTCCTATGGAATCAAGATACCTGGCCACCAATTCGTCTTTCTTGGTTAGCTCATCACTGTCTGACATTCGACTATTGGCAAAAACCTCGGCTTCCTTTTCGACCTTGTTGGCAACAAATGTGAAAGATAGTTGGTAGATGCTAACTAGCCCGAACAAGAAAGCAAAAAGCTTTATAAGTCCCTTATTGTGCATTGTTTACGTAAATTAATTGGTTTTTTTACTTTCAGCCTGCAAATATATGGTTTTACTAAAGGATTAGACAACTTATTTAAAAGATATTGGGAAAGCAAAAGGGCGTTTCCTTTGTCGGAAACGCCCTTTTGCTTTCCCAATATCTTTTATCACTAGTGTCCGGTAAAAGACCAACGACCGCTACGCTATTAGAGACTAGACAAAAGACCCTCCAAAGGCGGGCAGGCTTGACTGTAATGGGTTGTTATTGTGATGCTTAATCAAAAAGCAAGGAGTCTCTTTAGATAAAACCTCTAATCTACCACCATCTATAGGCTTAAAGGATTTTGTGATTTTTTATAGCGTTTTACAATTCCAAAAGGCCGTTCGTTTTAGAAACACCCTCGGCACTTTCTTGCATCTTTGCTTTCTCGGCGTCGGTCAACGGAATATCAACTATCTTCTCGATACCGTTTTTCCCTAATATCACGGGTACTCCGATACAAAGATCGTTCAGGCCGTATTCACCTTCTAAATAAGTAGAACACGGGAACATCTTTTTCTGATCGCAGGCAATCGCCTGTACAAGACCTGAAACGGCGGCTCCCGGGGCGTACCAGGCACTGGTCCCCAAAAGTCCGGTCAGTGTCGCACCGCCCACCTTGGTATCTTCCGGCCACTTGGGACAATCGTTCTTCCGATAAAAATTCAGAAACCCTGATACTATTTCTTGTCGCATGGGAAGTTAGGGGAACCATACCTTTATCACTATGCCCGCCGATGACCATACCATCGACATCTGAAATAGGTGCCTCCAAAGCTTCGGCCAAACGGTATTTGAAACGTGCACTATCCAAAGCACCGCCCATACCTATAATCTTATGCTTCGGAAGATCAGTGGTCTTATGAACTAAATAGGTCATTGTATCCATCGGGTTACTGACAACGATCATGG
>QIJL01000328.1 GCA_003232435.1 Flavobacteriales bacterium
GAAGACTGCATAAAATCAAGAATGAAAATAATCAATCCGGCAACAGAAGAAGTCATAACAGAACTGCAAGAGACAACAAAGGTCGAATTAAGGGAGATATTGGAATCTTTGCACAAAGGTCAAGTAGTATGGGCAAAAAGGTCAGTTGAAGAACGCCTCGAACGTATCATTCGCTTTGGGGAATTGATTCAAGTTAATGTCAACGAACTGGCCGAAATTCTTACTTCTGAAACCGGGAAACCGTTACAGCAATCTTTGAATGAAATCAAAGGCGCCCAAAATCGAATCGAACATTTACGTCAGAATGCAGAAAAGTGGCTTGCGCCCGAGACTATAGTTGATTCCGGAAGCACCCGTGAGAAAATTGTTTATGAGCCTTTGGGGGTAATCGCGAATATTTCCGCATGGAATTTTCCTTATAATGTGGGTTACAATGTTTTCTTATATGCCTTGGTAGCAGGAAATTCGGTTTTATACAAACCTTCAGAGTTTGCTTCCTTGACCGGTAAACAATTTGAAAAATATTTGAGGCAAGCGGGAATTTCGGAGAATGTATTTCAATGTGTTGTTGGCGATGGCAGTTTAGGACAACAAATATTGAAGTCTGATTTAGACGGTTACTTTTTTACCGGCTCTCATGCCACGGGTTTGCACATTGCCACAACCGTTGCACATAAATTGGTGCCCGTTCAATTGGAGTTGGGCGGTAAAGACCCGCTCTATGTCATGGATGATGTTACAGATGTCAAACAAGCAGCTATTAATGCCGCCGAAGGTGCTTTTTATAATAACGGACAAAGTTGCTGTGCCGTGGAACGCATTTATGTTTCCGAGAAGATCCATGACGAATTTGTTGATGCTCTCGTTGCCGAAGTAAAGTCATATAAAATTGGCGACCCGATGAATTTGGAAACTTTTGTGGGACCGTTGACACGGAAACAACAGTTGCAGGTCTTGAAAAATCAAGTGGCTGACGCAAAAAGTAAAGGAGCTGATTTATCGTCCGGAGGAAAAGAAATAGAAGGCATAGGGTATTATTTTCAGCCAACGGTTTTGATTAATTGCACTCACGAAATGGAGGTCATGAAAGCAGAATCTTTTGGCCCTATTATCGGAATTCAAAAAGTAAGTTCGGACGAGGAAGCGCTGCAACTAATGGCAGATACCGAATACGGATTGACTGCTGCCATATTTTCTAATGATGAAAAACGCGCATTGAATTTATTAAAAGAATTGAACGTTGGCACGGTTTACTGGAATTGCTGTGACCGCGTGAGCCCTAATGTGCCGTGGTCGGGTAGAAATAATTCGGGTTTGGGATCTACACTCTCGGCGCAGGGTATCAGGGCCTTTGTTCAGCCGAAATCGTATCACTTGAGGCCGTGATATCATGGAAACGCCAAAAAATCATTCCGAGTTTCAAGAAAGTCTGTCGGCTTCGGTACCTCCGACAAGTTGGCCCGAAGGCCTAAAAGTCTTGTGGCACGACGCCAAAAATGATTGGGAAGCTTCGCATGCTATCGCCCAAGAAATGCAAAACGACCTGGGAAGTTGGCTCCACGCTTATCTACACCGAAAAGAAGGAGACGAGTTTAATGCGGGCTATTGGTATCGAAGAGCAGGGAGACCTTTTCCAAAAACAAGTTTAGAGAAAGAGCATCAAGAATTGGTCGCATTTATCTTAAGAAAAAATAGGTGGAATTGATTTGGGAAGCCGGCAGAATCTCGAAGGGATTAAATATTTATGGCCATCGGATATTTGAAAAAAGCATGACCCCGTCGGGGTCAAATGTCCCTCCCCGTTTACGTTTTCTATAAACATGGGATTCCTTCGGAATCGCCATCTTTAATAGAAAATCTCAGAATTAAACAGAAATACTAACCCCACCTGCACCGGTATTCTTGGCACTATCGAAATAAAAATCAACCCTCCCCAAATTGATTCCGAAACAACCGACCTGATTGACAAGAATATCGTTTCCTTTTTGGTTTCTTACAATGGTGGGCTTTTCTAAAAAAGTGTGGGTGTGGCCACCGATTATCAAATCGGTGTGATCGGTCTTCGCTGCCAAACCTAAATCTGACGGCCGATCTTCATTTTTATAGGCATAACCTAAATGCGAAAGACAAATTACGAGATTACAATTTTCTTCCGTTTTCAATTTACGCTCTAGGTCTTGAGCGATTCCGTATGGGTCGAGGTATTTTGTTTC
>QIJL01000497.1 GCA_003232435.1 Flavobacteriales bacterium
TTTTCCATCCACAATAAGGGGTCGGCGTAGAGATTTTCATAAGTGGTCTGTCCTGCTTGTGTATCGGAACCTTTTGGGTCGGTAGCTTTGTTCTTCCAAACCCCGAACGGACTAACCCCGAATTGTACCCAAGGTTTTCTGGACTTTATTGTTTCAAAACTATTTTTTATCAATGAATCCATATTGGATCGTCGCCAATCCTCAATAGTTTGATTTGGTAGGCTGTGATAGGAATAAGTCATTGAATCTTTAAAAACCTCGTCTTTGATAGTATAGGGGTAGAAATAATCATCAAAATGGATTGCGTCGATATCGTAATCCGCAACTATTTCATCGATTACCGAGGTCATTCGCTTACGTACTTCGGGCAATCCTGGGTTATAATAATATTTCTTGCCGTATTTCAACATCCATTCCGGGTGGAGGTTAAAATCATGAGACGGACTCAAGATTTCGGTTTTCAGGTCAAAAGTCGCTCGATAGGGGTTCAGCCAGGCATGGAATTCCATTCCGCGACTATGGGTTTCGTCGATCATCCATTTTAAAAGGCTTTCTTCGGTGTCAGGAGCTTTTCCCTCTTTACCTGTTAGAAATCGAGACCATGGGGCGTAATCGGAATCGTAAAAAGCATCACCCGCAGTTCTAATTTGAACAATCGCCGCATTGAAATTTAGGCTTTTGTAGAAATCCAATATTTTCAGGTAATCGATCTTTTGCTTTTCGATCGCATCGTTGCCGTTTTTTGGCCAATCGATGTTTACTACTGTGGCAACCCAGAATCCACGAAATTCACGTTCGGGTTGTGGGACGGGTTTGAATATGGCACACGATGATGCCATAACAAGTAAAAGAAGAATAGAAAATAGTTTTGGCATGAAGGATTTAAGTTGTCATTCCGACGAAGGAAGAATCTCGGTAAAATGATATTTCATTGGTCACGATCGTTAGTTGAAACCCTGCCTGCCGGCAGGTTGGTGCAAGTGACCAGAAGCCCGATGTGGGAAGCTGGAAGACGATTGTTTCGGTCTTCGGTCTTCCGACAAAAACGGATATTTAAAAAAACGAATTTCATTCGTAAAAAAAATCAATGTACTTGCAGTGCATCGTTTAATGGTATTTTTCTTTTTTTAGCTCCCCTCTTTTTCAAAGAGGGGTGTCCGCCTTCGGCGGACGGGGAGATTTAGTTTCAAAACACACCTCCCTTTTTGACTTATCCAACTATTCTTGGTTTCCCAAGATGGTTAAGGACTTAATCCCTCCGACCCGATAAATCGGGCCACCTCCCTTTGGAAAAGGGAGGAGCCGTTTCATCGGTTTTTTAACTTCAAACCCCGACTAGAACAGCTCCCCCTTTGAAGAATGTTTTCATTGGTCACAATCGTTAGTTGAAACCCTGCCAGTCCGCCTTGGGCGGATTCTAAATCACGTATCGTTTCTTTTTGGCCAGAAGCCCGATGTGGGAAGTTGGAAGACGATCACTTCCGTCTTCGATCTTCCGTTACTTCTGGTCAAGCATCCACACGGGTTTCAGTTTTGGGCGATGTTCTTGCCCAATGATGTCTTTATATAATTCGGGCCTTCGGGCATTCCTATATCGCCAACCACCGGATAATTTTATTTTGTCCTTATCGATTTTAGCAATCACGATGTCGTTATTGAAGCTTTTTACCTCGGATAAAACCTCTCCGTAAGGATCCAAAATCATCGAATTTCCATTTTTCAAATGCTCGCCGTCATAACCAATTGGGTTTGTAAATGCATAGTATACGCCATTATCGTAGGCTCGGGCAGGCAACCATCTTAAGAGCCATCTCCTGCCTTTTGGCCCATCAAACTCCAATCGCAACGATACCGGATCATTTTCACGATTTTGCCAGAGTTTATCGTCTACATAATCTCGGCCGGGCATTGCTGATGGTGTGCATCCTGTTACATGCGGAGCGAATATGATTTCGGCTCCTAAAAGCGTGGTAGCACGTACATTTTCAATGACATTGTTGTCATAACAAACTAAAATGCCACATTTCCAACCTAATAAATCAAAAACAACGTAGTCATTTCCAGGAGACATATACTGACTAATAAAGGGATGTAGTTTTCGATATTTTGCCAAAATCCCATCTTTTGTCACGCAAACGTAGGTATTATAGATCAAGTCACCCTCTTTTTCAACCAGACCCGCCAAAATAGGAATGTCATACTTGCCA
>QIJL01000564.1 GCA_003232435.1 Flavobacteriales bacterium
GAATATAGAGAACAGTTCAAGGCTGTGGCGGTTTATGTTCTTGCTCTTGGGCCATAAAAATCCCTGTACCGAAGTTCCCGATCTCATGATATCGGTACGTCTGATAAACCCTAGATCCGAAGTGAAATCCTCATCTATATACCCAAAAAAGGAAAAGGCATTGATGTATTTGGAGTTGCGGGCCAAAAATGCCCCTACCGAAAAATTACCCTCATCATCATCGGGCTGAAAAGATTTGTGGGCGTAGAGTTGACCGTTCCATTTGTTGTCTTTTGAGGCCAGATTGTAATCAATGCCCACCACCCTATTGTATTCTTCGCTACGGTCTACAAAATCATACTTTTTAAAAGATTGTCGATTGATAAAGAACATACCGATATTCGAGCGTGTGAACACTTTCTTTTGTAATGCCACCATGCTATTGTTGTTCGAGGGGATATTGTTACCAACATCTTCATCGGTCTGAATACTGAGCACGCCCAAGCGCCAATCTTGATTTAGTTTCCCACTTAAACGGATACCGCCCAGAATTCTGTTTTCAATTGAATTGCCAGCAGTGTCCCTAGCGATACCTATACGCCTCGAAAAAAACGGATTGGCATCCCTACTACTGCCAAAACTGCCGAAAAGATCACTGTTGTCTATAAAAAACTGTCTTCTTTCAGGTAGGCCCACTTCAAAACGAGTCAGGTTGGTGATGATAGCATCGACCTCTACATTTGAAAAATCCGGGTTTATGGTAACATCCAAATTCATACCGTTGCCAATAGATATTTTGGCATCACCGCCAACTTTGAGATCGGTACTGCCATTATCGGTCAAGAAATTTTTTTCGGCAATGGTATTTATATAGGGGATAATGGCCAAAGGTGTTCTTGATTTTCCCAGAGGTTTTTCAAAAAGCATGTCTCCCATAAATGCCAGACTTGTTATGATCTGATTTTGTGGAATTCTATGCCAAGCACTTTGTTCATTGGTCTGCATGTCGAGCCGAAAGCTCTGAAAGCGCCATTTGGTCTCCCCTTCCTTAAACTTAAACGAAGTCAACGGAATGGCCATTTCAGCGGTATAATAACCATCGTATATTTTTGCCTCCCCTTTCCATTTTACGTCCCATGAGGCATTGAACCCCCTTCTAAAACTTCGCCCCCCCCCAGAGATGAGTGCTTCCCTTCGTACACCATAGGGGTTTATACCGAACAAAAAGGCATTGGTACCGTCGTTAAAAGTGTCGAACAATAAACTCATACTATCGTTGCCACCTCCCCTAAAATCGCGTTTTAAGGAGGGGATCACCCAATCATTTCCGATAGAAACCGCCTTTATACCAATATATAGCGTAGTATTGCTCATGACCATTTTTATTTCGCTCGGGTGTTCGGCAAGAATGGAATCTGACGGAAAGTACTGTTGAAAATCATGGGCACTCTCTGCGTTCTCCCAAAAAACTTCATCTAAAATGCCGTCAATGACCACAACATCAGAAATATGTTTTACGGTAAATGATTTGTTTTCTGTTTGACTTAGGGCCGTAAGTGTATATAGAAGAAGGGTAAAAGCGCAAGAAACTTTGGTCATTTGTCCTGAATTAGCCAATACAGTAAATTTAGGGCTTTTCAAAGTTAAATAAATGCCAATCTTTTTTGCGCTTCAGACCTTTTTTTTGGTACGCGCTTCGCTTCTTTAAGGCTTTTCATAAGCATCCATTCTATTTGACCGTTGGTGCTGCGACAATCGTCGAAAGTCCTCTCCAGATTGCATCCGGTCCACTACCACCTACGGTTTCCGGCGAAAAAATAGAAATGATCAAAATGGCCAAGGGACCACCTATAATTATTCCGGCACTTCCGGTAAAAAACATGATCAAGGCTTTTGGCCCAAGATTGGTGATTCCTTTTAAATCGATACTTAGGGTCATCAATACCAAAGCAGCGGGCAGTAAATACCTGCTGGCCATAAAATATAAATTCGAGGTCTCGTCAGAGATCAACCCGACACTTGTCATGATACCGGGCAAAAGGTAACACATCAATACGGTAGGAACAATGCCGTAGAACTTTTTCCAAAAACCGGTCTTTATAGAAGAGGTGTAGAAAACGAAGCCAAGGCAAAGGGCAATAACCCGAACACTATGGTATCATCGGTAATTATTGGTTCTTTTAAAATGGTTTCGGTCATAAGATTGCAATTGCCGCCTTTTCAAATATGCCCGGAGCGCGATGCTAAAAAGTTTCTCCTTTTGATTTCTACAATTGAATTTGCGCTTGATACTTGAGCTTGAACTTTCAAATTCTATATATTCAACCAATAGGTAAGCTTCAGGTTTATCGAGCGATACCTGGGTGCAAAGCCGTTCACAAAATAATTGTCGTTGTAGACCAGGAACAAATCTGACAAGGGGGCAAAACGCCATTGCAGTCTTGAATTAATGCCCAGATTATCACGTTGATTGCTGTACTGGATCAAGGTGGACCAAAAAACCGATTTACTGAAGGTGATATCCACTTTGGGACTTATAAGCCA
>QIJL01000449.1 GCA_003232435.1 Flavobacteriales bacterium
GTATGGCCGCTGACCATGCCCTTGTCCACGCACATACCGAAGACCTTCATGAACACCTCCTCGAACACTTGTTCGGGAAACAACTGGCGGGCCCTGCCTATAGTACTGTGCCAGGGCAGCTCCCCGTCGATATCGTAACCTATGAAAAACAGAATATCCAATCTCATCGAACAATGGGCGATAAGATGACGGTCGCCGATGATGTTCTCCGGATAACCGACCAGGCACAACTTGAAGAAAACGACCGGGTCGATGCTCTTCTGGCCGCTATCCCCATAATAACACTTGGTCAACGGATACAAAAAAGTCCAGGTCCGATACCGCTTTCAGCCGCCTATAGAAATTGTTCTTTGGAACACGGTCACTTAGTTGAAAATGGGCGAACAACTTCTCTTGATGATCTTTCTTTCCCTGCATACCCAAAGTTACGATCGATCCCCCGATCGGCAATGATCACGACCGGGTTTTTTCGCTAACTTGTGCAACAGGCACACTATATAAAAATAATAGCCGAAATAGAAGTAAATATGAACATTGTAGTCCGCAACAACATCAGTAGTAAATTGAAAAATACTACTTCCGCAATCGGCTACTATTCTTATACAAACCGTTGTAAGTAATGCTAAAAAAACTTTTCTTCTCGACAGATCCTCTTGCTTGAAAGTAAATATTTATTTACCTTTGAAATCTAAAGCCCAATCGGGAACCAAATGAAATGCTCTCAACTTTACAGAATCCTGACCAAGGACGGTTGGTATGCGGTTTCCCAAAAAGGCTCCCATGTGAAAATGAGACATGACAAGAAAAAGGGAACAATCATTTTCCCCAATCACGGAAGCCAGGAAATGGGCAAAGGTTTGGAAAAGAAAATATTAAAGGACGCAGGAATTAAAAAATAAGGCAATGGCGAAAAAAAAGAAAATAAAAATGACCGTGGAGAAAACGGACACCGGGTTTTCCGCTTATTCTGACAAAGACTCGATTTTTACGACTGGAAAAACTATTCCGGAATTGATAAACAACGCATTTGAGGCGGCCGAACTGTTCTTTGAGGGAGAGGACGTAAAACTCGACCATAACGATATAAAATTCGAAATCGACTTGCAACAATTCTTTAAATATTATAAGGTTCTCAATGCAAAATTTCTGGCCGAAAAAATCGGAATGAACGCCACATTGCTTTCCCAGTACGTTCAAGGACATAAGAAACCTTCCGAAAAACAAACGGACAGAATATTGGCTGGAATACATCAAATCGGACAGGAGCTTTCAGGAATAAACCTGTTGCGGACGGCATAAGCCTGCGGAAAGCACTACTTACAACAAAACCCATAAACAATACGGGCTTCGGGCTTAATCGAGAGGTTTGCGTATATTTATGAAGTCCGCAAAATCTTTTGGATTTTGCTTTTAAGCGGGACAAAAATAAAAAACAAAACAAAAATATTTTGCTATGTGCGTGGAGGAAAGCAAACGCTAGTTTGCTGCCGTACTGTTCATAGCTAAACCGTTGTGTACAAACCGTTGTGTACAATACCGAAAAAACCGACAGAATACAGTAAATGTCAAAGATTTATCACTATACCAAATTAAGTACAGCAATTGAATTCATTTTACCTTCAATGTCATTAAGAACAAATTTCTTAAACAAAATGAATGGTCCAAAAGAAAATCAAAAATGGTCTTTTGGAGGAATAAATGTCCCTTATGAAACTCTGTACTCGGACTTAGATTCTGACCCAGATTCTGACAGAGCACATTTTGAAAGTATGTATAGATTTGGTGAGGAAATCAAATCAAAAATCCAAGCAATTTGTTTCGTTTACTCGGACAAATATCAAGGATATGAAAACGAAATGATGTGGGCTCAATATTCGGAAAACCATAAAGGAGTTTGCCTTGAAATAGACACCGACTTATTCATTAAAGAAAATGACCACATAGATATTTTCAAATTTCAAAACATAAATTATAGTCCGAAAAAAAATGAATGGGTCTATTGGAACAGGAATATGACTAAAGATGAAAATATAGAACAACATATAAAACGTGATTATGAAGCCCTTTTCCTTTCAAAATCTCATTATTGGAAAAAGGAATACGAAAAACGACTATTAACAATTTCAGACAATTTTTGCCATTTAAACATTAAAGAGTCATTAACTGGAATATATTACGGACTGTTTACTGACCGAAATTATGATGTCGCTATTCAGCAATTTATTCAACCAGAAAAAACAAAAACATATCGTGTCTATTTTGAAAATAATAGACTTAAAAAAATGGAAAGAAAAAGTACTGTACACAACAACGGTAACCGTTGCACGACCCTATAATTTCATAAAAAACGACCTTCTACAAGCCTCTCTACCGGTGCTTTTTTGGTTGTTAGTCAGTAATGATCTTGATTTTTGGAGGGCTTGAAAACCTTGTTATGCGGGTAAATAGGCCGACCAGCTGGGTAAAAGGCAGAGCAAGCTGCCCTGCCCCACTTTTTACTCGTTTTTCAATGAATTTCAGGTACTTCTTCAGATTGTAGGCGATCGCCGAGAGGTGCATCACCTTGTTGGCCCGTACCAATCCTATGGTATTTATCTTCCTGAGTCCCATGAACTGGGTCAGGGTGCCGAAAACGGGCTCTACCGTGCTCTGCCGCTTGCCCTTCATGTACCTCCCCTGGGGGCTGTTCACTCTTTCTATGTTACGTTCATACTCTGACCGGTAGTAGGTAACGCTGAACTTCTTCTCCTGTGCCGACTTGCCAAGGCAAGTACTTCTTATGGGGCAATCTAGGCAAACATGTTTTCTCGCACGGTACTCCTTCTTCCCGGTCTTGGTGCGGCCGTCCAAAAATACCCTGGTAAACGGTATTGTTCTCCCTTGGGGACATAGGTAATGGTCTTCCCCTTTATTGTAGACAAAGCCATCGGGGCCTCCCTTGTAGGTGCCATGGGGCGGGATAAAGCTTTTCAGCCCCTGTTGTTCCAGAAAGGCATAGTTCTCCCCGCTACCGTACCCGTATCGGCAACGCAGTTCTCCCAGATAAGGCCTTGTCGCCATAAACGCCGTTGTACCCTTTGCGCGATATCCCGTAACTGCTGGTTGTCCTTGCCATCGGCATGGTAGGCCCTGATATCGGTGATCACATGGTGGGCCGTGTCCACAGTGAGTTGACTTAGGTAGTTCAGCTTCCTGGCCTTGCCCGGTTTTACGCTGATGCGCGCATCCGGGTCGGTAGGACTGTAATGTGTCTTGTTGCTGGTGTACTTTGAACCTTTATTGCCCGCTCCCGGCCGTTGGTCCTGGTCCCTTGCCCATTTCCCGTTCCGGCCTTTAATCCCCTGGAGTTCCTTTTGGCTTGCCGTGATGCTTTGTTCTTCCTTGGTGGCCTTGTTGTCCTTGGATCTTCTTATGGGAGTTTTTTTCTGTCCATGGCACTGATATGGCGGATACCGTGCAAATGGGCCTCCAGATCCTCTTAGGGGACCTTGAGCTCAAGACTGTCCATCGAGGCATTGGCCTTGACCGGGGCCGAATCGATGGCCTGCGTATGGCCGCTGACCATGCCCTTGTCCACGCACATACCGAAGACCTTCATGAACACCTCCTCGAACACTTGTTCGGGAAACAACTGGCGGG
>QIJL01000660.1 GCA_003232435.1 Flavobacteriales bacterium
CCTCAGGCTTGTGCTGAGCGCTGTCGAAGTGCGAGGGGAGGTGTCATCTGGCGAAACGAAGATGAGGGAGGGTCTGCCGGCAGGCAGGGTTGAAAGCCCAAGCCCCTGGTCAAAGACCGAGCATAGTGAAAAACAGTCAGGGTTTGCGCCTTTACCCCTCCGCTTTTTCCACGATAAAGTGGAAAAACCACCTCCCCTCGAAAATGAGGGGAGGAGCCAACCTCAATATGACCTTATCCAAACTTTTAACCTAAAACTTTGAATTTCGAATTCCCCCTTTGGGGCTAGTGTCATGTCAACACTATTTTAGCCGGCCCAAACCTTGCTCTTTTTCATCTGCTCTTAGCTACGGCTATGAAACTATTTTTTGCCTTGATCAGATAAAAAATAACTGCGGCTTAACCGCCATAATAGCCTTGACATGACACTAGGGGGCTTTTCCCTAACCCAAATTACCCGTTTACTCATTTTTCATTGTTTTCAGGGGGTAATAGAACCATCTTTGCCCTTAACTTTGTAATTGAATACGTTAACTGAGCCTAAATCGTTCTATTTTAAGGTATTCCATAAAAAAAAAAGATGAAAAACATCTTATTGATACTAACGATAATCCTATTTTCAAACATGGCAGACGCCCAAGAGAAAAACGAGTATTACGAAACGCTCTGGAAACAAGTCGAAAAACTTGAAAATGAGGCCTTGCCCAAATCTTCCCTAAAAGTGGTCAAATCCATTTCAGAAAAAGCCAAAAAAGAAAACAGTTCGGCACAGATCGTAAAGGCCCTGTTGTACACTTCTAAATATGCGTTGACCCTGGAGGAAGATGCGCAGTTGAAAATCATCAATGATTTTAAGACCGAAATCGAAAATGCCTCCTTTCCGACCAAAAACGTGCTTGAAAGCTATTTGGCCAATATGTACTGGCAGTTCTTTCAGAACAATCGCTATCAATTTTATAACAGAACAAAAACTGAAACAAAAGTCGACCCTTCGGCAGGCTCAGGGCAGGCTGATTTCAGAACGTGGGATTTGACCACACTTTTTCATGAAATCGATATTCATTTTGAAAAGTCCATAGAAAATGAAGACCAACTAAAAGGTGTTCCGGTTTCAGAATTCGATATCATCTTGCACAAACAAGATAACTCCGCCGAATATCGTCCTACCCTATTCGATCTTTTGGCCCACACGGCCTTACAATTTTATATGACGAGCGAAAACAATATTACCCGCCCTGCCGATAAATTTGAAATCGATGACCCAGAGCTGCTTTGTGAAGCACCTGCATTTGTACAACTAAAAATAGATAACTCCGATGAAACCTCGATGCAGGCCAAGGCGTTAAAAATTTATCAAAGATTATTATTGCATCATTTACCATCGGCCAGACCTTATACTTTAGTTGAAGTCGACATCGAACGCCTGCATTTTACCTATCAGAACGCCACTTTCGAAAGTAAGGATGAACAATATCTAGAAGTACTGCAAAATATGGCAGCTTCCTCAAAAGGAAGTCCGGCTGCTTCGCTATATCAATATGAAATCGCTGCCCTTTATCAACAATGGGGACAAACTTATCAACCAAAAGGCAGCACAGAACACCGCTGGAAACTCAAGGAGGCAATCGAAATATGTGATTCGGTTATCGAAAACTACCCTAAAAGTAGGGGTGCGGAAAAATGTGAGGTGTTAAAATCACAGCTTCTTTCACGGGACTCGCGTTTGACAAACGAACAACATATTCCTGTGAATATGCCTTCCCGTTTGTTGGTCAATTACAAAAATCACGACCAATTGCAATTATCGGCTAGAAAAATTTCACAATCGCAACTGAGGCAATTAAACGATATTTGGAAGCATCCGAAGAAATTGGCATTCCTAAAAAAACTTTCCGTTGTGAAGGATTGGGAGGCGACTTTAAAAAATGAAAACGACTATCAAGAGCACGGTACGGAGATTCTTTTACCCGCATTGCCCAATGACCAATATGTGATTCTGGCCGAGCCTACGGAAAACAAAAACGGCACTTTTGCCTATAGTCCTGTTCAGGTTACAGATTTTGCCCTGGCCGAGACCCGCACCCCTACCCATCATAACTTTCAGGTCGTCGACCGTAATAGCGGCGCACCAATTTCAGGAGCTAGCTTAAAGTTTTACTATCAAATCGAATATGACGGGCCTCGAAAGAACAAAACTTTTACTAGCGATAAAATGGGTATGGTTTCCATTCCTTTGAGCAATGAATATTGGAACAATGTCAATATTCGTATCAATCATTCCTCCGGAACCGCCTTTTACAAAGGCTACTACCTCAACGAAAAATACGAGCAGGGAAAACCTGGGATCGACTATACGGCCTTCCTCTTTACCGATAGAAGTATTTATCGTCCTGGGCAACCTTTATATTTTAAGGGAATCGCCATAAAAAG
>QIJL01000133.1 GCA_003232435.1 Flavobacteriales bacterium
ATATACATACCGAGCAAACCTTGTTTTCAATTCCAGTATGCTACTTGAATGAAAATAATTACTAGAAAATCAGCAAGCCCTAAATAGATCTTACATATTTTAGTTACATCTTCCCAGTTTTCATCGTTAGTACAGAAGTTGAGAATTTTCTGAACCATCTCATCCTTAATTCCAAGACGTTTGCGTATGGTTACCGTGCTAGGAAAATCGGAATCAGCACGTTTAGTTAACATAAATTCGGCTTCGGTTGGGATTTTACCAATCTGTCGTGTAAGATTGCTAATCTTTAGCAATGCTTCATCTAAATCAATTGCCTGTTCCCCGAATTGATTTGGTCGTAAGTCAGCTTCAATTTGAGCATCACTCCATTTTGCCCAATAAATCCCATACCAATCTTCTTTTCTGATTCCAGTTTCCTCACGAAATCTATCTATCCCTAATGGTTTTCCTGCATTTTCATTTGCAGTTCTAATAAGTTCAGATATTATATGTTCTTTATTCATGATTCATGATTCATGATTACTCAAATGGCTTACAACTTATTATATAATCATAAAACTATACATTTACCCCTTTAAATTACCGGATAAGATTATATTTCCATGTCTTTTATCCCTTTTCCTATTTCTCCCACTCCGTATGAAAAATACCTTCTCTGTCTAAACGCTCATAGGTATGCGAGCCAAAATAATCGCGTTGTGCCTGAATCAGATTCAGGGGTAGGCGAGAAGAGGTGTAGGCATCGAAATAGGTCAATGAATTTGAAAGTCCCGGTGCAGGTATACCGTTTTGTGCAGCATAGGCTACCAATTCACGAGCTGCATCTACCGTGCCTTGCACTTTTTCAACAAAACGTGGGGAGAGCAATAAATTGGACAAGGATCCGTCTTCTTGAAATGCTTGCATGATATCGCCCAACAATCCCGCTCTGATGATACAGCCCGCCCGCCAGATTCTTGCGATTTCGGCAATGTCTAATTCATAGCCGTATTCCTTTGATGCAGTGGCCAGTTGATGCAGGCCTTGCGCATAGGTAATTATAAAGGAGAAAAACAATGATCTTTCTGCGAGACTTCCCAATTTGGCTTTGTCCATAGAAGCTACTTCTGGGCGGTCGTATAGTTCATCGGCTTTGATACGTTGGTCTTTTAAAGCGGAGATCTCGCGCATACTGACGGCAATATCAATCGAGGGTACCGGTATACCGAGGTCCATCGCATTTTGACTCGTCCATTTTCCGGTGCCTTTTTGTTTGGCCTTATCCAAAATTTGGTCGACAAGATCACCATTCGTTAGGTCGTCTTTTTGTGATAGGATTTCCGAAGTAATCTCGACTAGAAAAGATCGCAATCTTCCTTCGTTCCATTTGGCAAAGGTCTGATGTAATTCGCTGTTGGAATAATTCCCTGCCTTTTTGAGCAGGTCATAGATTTCCGAGGTCAATTGCATGAGGCCGTATTCGATACCGTTGTGCACCATTTTCACATAGTTGCCGGCCGACTTGGGTCCGAGATAGGCGACGCAGGGTTCGCCCTTATATTTTGCGGCGACGGCCTCGAAAATCGGTTTGACATGTTGGTAGGCTTCCCGATCTCCGCCCGGCATAATGCTCGGTCCGAGGCGTGCGCCCTTCGCACCGCCCGAGACTCCGGCCCCAAAAAAATGAATGCCTTTTTCCTGTAAATAGGCTTCCCGGCGGTCGGTATCGGTAAAAAAGGAATTTCCTCCATCTATAATAATATCATCTTTATCCAAAAGGGGTAGCAGGCTTTCGATAACAATATCCACGACTTTTCCCGCAGGTACCAGCAACATTATTTTTCGAGGTGTCGATAAAGCTTCAACAAATGTTTTGGCATTCGTAGATGCATTTACTTTTTCGGTATCGCCACCTTCTTTGATCAGGGCCGAAACTTTTTCCGCATCGAGATCATTGCCAAAGGCCGAAAAGCCTTTGTCGGCAACATTCAATATAAAATTGCGCCCCATGACCCCCAATCCCACCAATCCAAAATCGTAATTATTTCTCATTTATTGTCATTTCCGCGAAGGCGGAAATCTCCTTATTCTTTTAGGAAATTTCCACCAAAAATTCATATCTATCAAAAATAAATGAAAATATCCAGTTTTAGTCGTATCGGTCTTGCAAAGGGTGCACGACAAATTTCCCTTTTTGGAAAAAACA
>QIJL01000195.1 GCA_003232435.1 Flavobacteriales bacterium
AGAAAATTTTATAAAGTATAAGGGAGGCTCTGAAAACCCTTTGGGAGCAAGGATAATGAACAATCTGACTGCGTTATATTTTTTGTGAAATAGCTATGGCTATTCCAAGCCAACGTGGCAAGCTGGCTCGTTCGCTAAAAATGTTTTCAAAACATTTTTTTAACGCTCCGCCCTCTTGCATCTTATTCATTATCCTTTTCATTATCCTTGCTTTTTGAAAGAAATGAGTTTTTAGAGGTGCCCTTAAGTCAAGGCCACCAAAAGAATGCTGACTACCGCCATTGTGATCCCTCCCCAATTCTTCAAACTTATTTTTTCCTTGAACAAAAGTATTCCCAATAAAGTCGAGAACATAACAATCGCTACATTGTTGATCGTAAAAATCGACGCGCTATTGAACATGTCGTTTTGCAAAGCCCGCATTAAAAAAAAGATCGAAAAATAATTGGGCACCCCCAAAACAATTCCGCCCAAAACATTTCGAAAATTTAATTTGATCGATTTTTTGAAGGACCTTATTAAGATAAAAAGGATGCCGGTAATAGCGGCGGCCACAAAAATCGTGGCCGAAAACAGGGGGAATTCCGCTTCAGCGATGTGCATTTCCTGCATGTACTTTATCGCGGTGTCTATAATGCCTGAACCTAAAAAAACCAGGAGGGGCAATACTAAAGATGATTTTCGGATCGCTGTTGATTTCTCTTTGTGCGAGGCAAAATAGACAGCGATCAAGGCCAGAACAATTCCTAGAATTTTTAATGCACCAAGCTTTTCATGGTATACGGCAACCCCAAAAATCACAGGTATTATCAATGACATTTTAGTCGCGACAGATGCCACTGAGACACCTGCTTTTTGTGCTGTTGCCGCCATTAGGTTAAAGACCACGATGAACAAAACGCCCAAGGCGAAAGTGCCCCAAAACCAATTTTCGCCCGGAATTTCTGAAATGATGATGTCGCCCCTATACAATAGGAAACCACAAAACGAGGCTACCAAATAATTCATGATTATCGCATAGAGCGTTTCGATTTTGTAAATCGAAAAAAGTTTGAATATGACAAAAATCAAACTGGAGAAAAGAACACACAACGCTAGATCTAGCATATTACAATTTCGATTTTAGGTCAACGATATCTTCTTTACCTACTTGGAGATTCCAACAACGGATTCCTAGTTTTTGTGCGGCATCGGTATTCTCTTTGGTGTCGTCGACAAAAAAAGTTTCTTCGGCCTTTAATCCATTTTCATTGAGAACGAATTCAAATATTTCTGCATTGGGTTTCCGTATTCCCATTTCTTGGGATAGATAGAATTTCTCAAAACTGTTCCTGAAACGATTGAACTTTTCTTGCCCCATTTTAATAGCTACATGCGCAATATGAATGGCATTCGTATTGCTGAGCAAGAATAATCGGTACTTATTTTCTTCTGCCAAATTCGCCATAAAATCGAGCCGATGGTCTGGGAAATCGAGCAACATTCCATTCCAAATATTTTCTATTTCTCGGGGCGTGGCTTTAGGATAGACATCGTGCAATGCCGAAATAAACTCATCGGGAGAAATTGCCCCTACTTCAAAGTCATCGTTTATTTTTTGCATCTCGGGAGTCAGGTATGGGATACCCCCGAACTTTTCGGCCTCTCGAAAAATAATCTGTTTGTCAAGATTTATAAAAATGTCGCCAAAGTCAAAGATGATGTTCTTAATCATTGAGGTATGTGGTTAAAACGTCGTTCAGTATTTTTTGCTCATTGGTCATTTTTCCTGAAAAATCGGGAGCTTTCAGCCCTTTTTCAAAATTGTTGCTCCCTCTGAAAACTCTTGCCTCATCCCATAAACCGGAATCGATAAAGGTCTGCAAGGTTTTGGATCCTCCCTCAACAATCAGGCTGATTATGTTTTTCTTGAAAAGTACGTTGCAAATTTCTTCCGCGATATCATTTTTAAAATCGACCTGAAGACGCTCAATATTTTCTTTGGTTTTGTAAGCGTTTGATTCCGAAGTTAAAACCAAAGTCGGAATGCTTCTGTCGAATACATTATAATGTTTCGGTATTTTTAAGTCTTTGTCCAACACAATTCTAATCGAAGATTTTCCTTCCCAATCACGAACATTCAATTTCGGATTGTCTTCAATTACTGTATTGGTTCCCACCAAAATAGCATGTTCTTCAGCGCGC
>QIJL01000366.1 GCA_003232435.1 Flavobacteriales bacterium
TATATGACTATCGGATTCCTTGCATATACGGTTGATATTCCGTATCTTATTGATTATTAACGATATAGATATGAAGATTCGAGATTTTTTCACGAAATTCCCTGACGAGGCCAGTTGCAAGGCCCATTTCAAGTCGAAAAGGGAGAAACAAGGGGTCGTGTGCAAACGGTGCGGGCACGGGGAACATTATTGGATATCGACCAGGGACCAATACCAATGTAAGAAATGCAAGTACAGGACCACTTTGAAAAGCGGCACTTTATTGCACGGCTCCCAGCTGCCCTACCATTACTGGTATTTCGGGACGGTGATGCCCGCCGGTACCAAAAAGAGCTTTTCCGCCATGGAAGTACAGAGACAGTTGGGGCGCCGTTATTATGAACCTATCTGGTACATGCTCCATAAAATACGGTATGCCATGGGAAAAAGGGACGGAGGTTATACGCTCGGCAATGAAATAGAGCTCGACGAGGGCTTCTTCGAAACGGTGCCCGACAAGGAGAACCGTGAGAGGATCGCAAAAGAGCTCAGGGAAAACGACGGGAAGTACAAACGTGGGAAAGGGAGCCAAAAGCAGACCACGGTACTGGTAATGGCCGAATCGAAGACCGTAGAGGCTACCTATAAGTACAGGTACGGGACCAACAAAAAGGTAGGGCACATAAAAATGCGATTGCTGGACGACCTTTGTAAGGAAACCACCAATAAGGAGGTAGAAAGATCCATTGACGGGCAATCGTCCGCAATGACCGACGGTGCGAACAACTATAACGACCTCAAGGAGAACCTTGCCGCCCATGGGGCGGTCGTGGCCAAGGTCAAAAAGGAAGCCTCGAAGATCCTCCCCTGGGTACATATCGCGATCAGCAATGCCAAAAGGCTATTGTTGGACGTGCACCACTCCATCGGCACCGATTACCTACAAAGTTATCTGGACGAATATTGCTATAAATTCAACAGAAGGTATTTCGATTCGGTCTTCGACAGGGTCGTAATAGCCTCTGTTTCATGCAAATGGGAAAGGAATGTGCAAACTATCGGATAGTCATAAAACTTTAATCAATTTTCAGTTTTTCACTCTGTTCAAAATTAAAACGGAAATAACTGCATATAAGCGCTCTCACAAAGGTTTAAATGAAAAAAGAGCAATGTTAGAAACATTGCTCTTTTTTCATTTATACATTTTTCGAATTAGTTGCCACAGAGTACCTCCTCCTTTAGCTCGTCCTGTAATTGTAGTTGCAGTTACCTCTTCGATAATAACCTCGGCAGTTGCTAAAGATATTGTAGCAGTACTCTCATCATAAAAATAAAGCTTTGCGCCTTCATAATTACCCGTAGTTAATTCGGTTTCTGATGGTATGACAAAAAAAACATCTCCAAGACCCACATATTCATCACACTCCTCAACCTCTATAAAAAACTTAATCTCGTAGCTTGGAACACCATTCACCACACTTGTTTCCCAATATGTGGTTGCGGGAGTAAAAGCCTCTGAATCTATAAATCCGGAAAGATTACTAGAACTGATTTCGGTTATTACAGTATCATTGTCATCACTAACATCTGAATTGCATGAGACAAACAATGTGCCAACTGTCAAAAGAAGACTTGGAATAATAAATTTGTTTTTCATTCTTTAAATCTTTAAGTGAATAACTACAACGGTGAAAAGTTTGTTTTTATTTCTTAGCACTACTACTTTTCGATAAAATGCTTCATGGCCTGACTATTTCAAATTCAAGACAAATCGAAAAAAGTAGCGGTCAAATGGTTTTGACAAAAAAAAGGGCAATGTTAGAAACATTGCCCTTTTTGACTATACGTAGTTAAGTCTAGCTTAAAACCGATTTTACCTTATCGGCAGCTTCTTGAAACTGAACAGCAGATTCCACGGCCAAACCAGAGTTATCTATAATTTCTTTTGCCAACTCGGCATTGGTTCCTTGCAATCGAACAATAATAGGAATCTTAATTGCATCGCCCATATTCTTATAAGCTTCAACAATACCATTTGCAACACGGTCACAGCGTACGATTCCACCAAAGATATTTACAAGAATCGCTTTCACTCCTTCATCTTTTAAAATGATTCGAAAAGCTTCCTCAACTCTTTTAGCATCTGCAGTACCACCAACGTCTAAGAAGTTAGCTGGTTCTCCGCCGGCCATTTTAATTAAATCCATAGTAGCCATTGCTAGACCTGCTCCATTTACCATGCAGCCTACATTTCCATCTAGATCTACATAATTCAAGCCTAATTCACCCGCTTCAACCTCGATAGGGTTCTCTTCACGTAAATCGCGCATTTCTGCATATTGCTTTCTTCTATATAACGCATTATCGTCAATTGATACTTTAGCATCAACTGCCATAATCTTATCATCTGAAGTTTTTAAAACTGGATTGATCTCAAACATACTTGAATCACTTTCAACATATGCTTTATATAAAGAAGCAACGAATTTGGTCATCTCTTTAAAAGCTCCACCAGACAATCCTAAATTGAAAGCTATCTTTCGGGCCTGAAAGGGAAGTAGTCCAGTTCCAGGATCAATCTCTTCTGTAAAAATCAAATGTGGTGTTTTTTCGGCGACCTCTTCGATATCCATTCCTCCTTCCGTAGAATACATTATCATATTCCTTCCGGAAGCCCTATTCAATAAAACGGACATATAAAATTCGCTCGTTTCACTATCCCCAGGATAATATACATCTTCGGCCACTAGCACCTGATGAACTTTCTTACCTTCGGCGGAAGTCTGAGGCGTAATCAGGTTCATACCGATAATCTGCCCGGCCAGTTCTTCGACTTCTTTCAGGTTTTTCGCAAGTTTAACACCACCACCTTTACCACGGCCGCCTGCATGCACTTGAGCCTTGATGACATGCCAACCAGTGCCCGTTTCTTCGGTTAATTTTTTTGCGGCCTCGACGGCCTCGTTAGCACTTTGGGCAACAATGCCCCGTTGGATGCGTACGCCAAAACTGGCCAAAATTTCTTTTCCTTGATATTCGTGAAGATTCATGAATCGATGGTGTATTAGGTTCTGACGCAAAAATAGGAAACGATGGGCAGTTTCGCTAACGAAAACAAAAATGAGTGGTCAGTGGTCAGTAAAATTAAAAAAATCTTCGGCCAAACTTACTTCCTTTACTGATGTTACGCACTAAAACAGTAAATTTCAAGTATGACTGTTAATAACCTTTTAGATTTGTATACGGATTATTTATTGGTAGCCCCTAC
>QIJL01000171.1 GCA_003232435.1 Flavobacteriales bacterium
TTTGCAAAAATCGCGACACTTTTGGCAGTCGGTTGGATGAGTTTGTTAGCCGATAGTTTAATAAGTGGTTTCCTCATTGTGCACCCCGCACCACACAAAGAATAGCTTATTCGCTTATAACGTGCTTAAAAATTGACCCACCCCGCTCTAAAAGGTAGCGTGCCCTGCTCATACTTTCAGTAGCCCCAGGTAATAACGACTCGCACCACCTTCGTGCGGACTTGATACCTGTTTGCTGTTTTTTAGTGGTGCATATTTTTATACTTTGTCTATGGAAACTGGAGTCAGAATTTCAGAACACGCCAGAAGGCTTTGGCATTTGAATTACCTGGAACATCCTTGGTAGTTACGATGCGCACCTTCTTTGCATGAATGTGAATTTCATCCCCCTCCGTTTCTAATGGCGCGTCCCTGCTCTCGTTATTTTGCACTGTACTATCTATTGCTTGCCTGAAGTTTCACACGGCTAACGCCCGCATCAGGGGCTTTCAAAGCTGGCGGGGCTTTTGCGGGTTTTTTGCAAAAGCCGCGACAGGTTTGAAAGTCCCTTGGATGCGTTTGTTACGTTTGTTAGATGGTTTTTCATTTTTTTCCTTTGAATATTCAAACATTTGTTCTTGCCTTCTCTGCTCTGCCAGCCGAGAAATTTCCTCAGCTTTTCTTTGGTGCTCTTCTGTAAATGGTTTAGCAAATAATTCCTTATAATAATCTTCAAGCCAGCCACCTACTGCACTAAATGACAAATCACTTTGATATGCTCGTGTAAATACATGATTAATTAATTTGGCAGAGTTGCGCCTCAAAGGCTTTTCATCAATGGTTCGTTTAAACAACCAAAGAACTGTATCAACTGCCTGTATGCCAGGGCTTTCAGCCGCGGAACTAATTCTAAAATTGCTACCCTCTACTCGACGAAGTTTGTATTTTTCCCCCATAGTCCATGTTATTACATCAGGTGATGCATTTTTATATAACTCATGCCAATCTCGAAGGGAACTTTCAAATTGGCTCTGTCGATCATGAACAATTTCTATAACTTTTCTTTTCCATAATTTTGACCTATGCTCAATACCCTCAAGAAGACTAGGGAAGACTGCTAAATTTGGTAAATGACCTAACCTAGCTGCTTTTGAATTGTTATGAATATAGATTGACTCTGGATTTTCGCTTGCCCATTGGATTGCCTCGCTTATTAATTGACGTGATCGTTTATCAGGCAACTCTGATATATTGGACTCTAGATCAGCCAGTGATTCCAGAAATATTTCATATGCTTTTGATTTTTTTCTTTCTAAAATTGATGACCAGAATTTTTTTGCCGTATCTTCCGTTAGTATAGAAGCGATTTTAAATACTAATAGAAGCCGCATTGGTCGCATATTATATACATGCCAAGGCACAGCCTTATTTTCAAAAGAATCAAACAATGTATCTACAAATTTTGTTGTAGCTAAATATTTTTTTTCGATTCTTGAAACAAAAAATCTAGCATCACATTTCTTAAATAATTTCAGTAATGGTTCTGCTATTTCTTCTACTCGATCAGCTCCAATGACATTTGCATGTATCTCGTCTTCGCCTATTATTTTAGATATTTTCTTAATTTCTTTCTTATATATAATGTCGAAATTTGTTTTAGTTATAAGAGCAGCAGTAATGAATATTGGCTGTTCTAGATCAAATATATTCGATCCGGTATTTCCAGTTTCATCAATGTACGCGTACATAATTTACCTTTTCCATCTAACGCCCTCATCAGCCGCTGACGAAAGTGGCGCGACTTTTTGCGGATGCAAAAATCGCGACACTTTTGGCAGTCGGTTGGATGAGTTTGAGTCGGTTGGATGAGTTTGTTAGCAAAACATAATCTTATAGTTCGCACACTCATGACTTGCTATTGTGTTTTTCTCATTAAAAATATAATTTTTCATCTTTCCCTGCCACTATAACAAAGCCCCGTTCATTTTTATGTTTTATTTTAATGCGCCCATATTCAACAAATAGCTGTCTCCTTGAAAAGTGGCACGCTCAAATTGCTTTTAAATTTAATTTTTTTATTTGAAGCGTCTCGCCTTAAATCTGGCACAACATCTAATCATTGCACGTTAAATTTTGTTTTTGTTTACTATGTTATTCATAACCTTCCATCAGGCTAATCCCGTTGCTACCTTCTCTTTCAGTTACGTAGGAATATTTTCTTTTCATCACTAACGCCCTCATCAGCCGCTGACGAAAGTGGCGCGGCTTTTTGCGCTTTTTGCAAAAATCGCGACACTTTTGGCAGTCGGTTGGATGAGTTTGTTAGCTTTTTATGCTCAGTTTACTACGAACCCAATGGGGATTTCTTCGCTCTGGCAATACAGCAATAACATATACCGTATTACCACTTACATCATAATAAATCGAGTACGGAAACCTTTTCGAAGGCATACGATAATAACCATACTCCTTAACATGAACTCCAGCATAAATAATTAAAGATTCTATATCTGATAACAAAGAATCCCAAAAATATTCACCAACACCTTGCTCTTGGTTTTCATAGAATAATTTTCCATCCTTAAGATCTTCTTCCGCCTCTGATAAGATCTCAATATGTTTAATATTCATTTATTATTCTTTGACTTCAATTCATCCAGCGATATAAAACTTGCTTTACCATTTTTTATTTTTTCTTTTCTTTCAAGGAGTATATCTTCATGCCATTCTGGGGGTTTTATTTCAACAGACTCATGTATTAGGGAATCCCACAATGCCTCCATTGTTTGAAGGCGCTCTTGTAGACTCATTTTTGAAATTTCAGCTATAGTCATTTATATTTCCTCGGTATCTACAAATATATTTTAGCAGAAGAAATGAACAAAAGCATTTTTCAACTATTTCAAATAGGACACTGATACTCGCTACTAAAGCTAACACCTGCAATAACCGGAATTTTGGAGCCGTGGTTTTGTTGTGCTAGGATTTTTTAGCACAATAAAAGCGCTGCGGAAAAATGTCCGTGTTGATTGCTTTTGTTAGCTGCTGGCCTACTTGATAACGTCCCATTCTGGTACTGACTTTCGCCTTGGAACGGCATCAAGTATTTTTCTGACTTTAGATTTAAGATCAGCAATATTTTTTTGAGATATTCGTGACTCAATTGCGTTGTTAAAAAGTAGTTGGCCAGATTATTTAATGAAACACCTTGATGCTTGGCTTCATACTCCAGGCGAACCTTTAGCTCAACAGGAACCCTTAAAGTAACAATTTGTGTTTTACTCATTTTCACACCTCCAGCGGTAATAAAAATCTCCAGGTGTTATCACTTTGAATGGATAGCTTTTTAGCTCCCCTCTTTTAAAGTCCTTAATATTTGAGGTAATCAAATAGTGGCTATTGCTGGTAAACGCACACTCAACAAATAGATTATCGTTTTCATCCAGTAGATTCGGACGTAGACGAAAGTAAATGGAATATTTATCTGCGAGCAAGATCAAAAGATCTAAAACATCCTCTACCTGATCGCTGGATATATTCAGCTTTTCCAATATTTCCTTTCTTCTCAATACGTCATCGTATTCAAGGACTACCGGAGTAGATAGCGCAATATTCAGCTTCTCTTCAAGAATAAGGGCCTGTCCCAAAATAACTTGAGGTTGTTAATGACTAAAACTTCCGCGGCTTGATCGTGTAATTCCATTCGCCGTGGAATTTATTTTTAAGCAATTTTAGGCTTTTCATTTCTTGGTCGGTTACCTTCTTTCCTTTTGTATAAAGTTTTTCGTCTAATCGTGCTTTTACCGTCAAACCCGTTTTGGTTGTTGTAGAAGCAATAAGATTAATGATCACCTGATAGCTGGTTAACGGTTTGCCTCGCCAGTTGAGGCTGATAAAAGAAAATAGTCTATGTTCAATTTTATTCCATTTGCTTGTTCCTGGAAAATGACAAACCGATATTTCTATTTCGCATGTATCTACTAATTGCTGTAGCTCTCGTTTCCATAAGCGTAAACGGTAGCCATTACTTCCGCCGGCATCCGCACAAATTAAAAGTTTTTTTGAGTCAGAATAGCGGTGACTACCTACATATTTCCACCAGTGACTAATGCTTGATACGGCAAATTCTGCTGTATCTGCGGTTATTCCAACATTTACCCAGCCAGAATCATTGCCGATATCATAAATACCGTAAGGAATTGCCTTGGATACTTTTGGATCAGGGAAATCATGACCATTAACTTCAATAGCTCCACCCTTCTTATGCCACTCCCGACCTGCATTCTTGTATTCACCCACTAATTCCTTTTTCTTTGTGTCTACCGAAATGACAGGATCGCCTTTAGATAAAAATCTTTTGCACATGCTATTGATAAAACGAAACTGCTTGTCTCTGTCTGGGTGATCTTTGCCTTCTTTTGTTTTACGATTGCCTTGAAGGCTGAACTCCATTTTATGCAAGATACGAGCAACCGTTTGCCGGCTCACCGAGTAACCTTGCTCCCCTAAATAATCAGAGATGTTGCGCACACTTTTGCATGTCCAGCGTAATGGGCTTTCTGGATCTCCCCGTGTATCAGGTTCAATGATAGCTTCAATACAATGTTCAAGCTGGGGAAACTTGCGCGTTAGGTTTTTTCGTCCAGAGCCTTTTTTCCTTACTCTGGAAACATCTTCGTCCCCAGTCTCAAATTCACGAATGCCCCTGGCGATGGTATTTGTGCTCATGCCTGTGATATCGGATAGATATTTAATCCCTCCGTAACCAAGCGCAATGGCCTCAGCGCCTAAGAGTAACCTTCTTTGTTTTTCGTTTAATGCAGGAAGTAGTACTGACAGCTTTTCTTTTAATTTTTCATCCGCCGATATCATTCAGCAATAATACCAGATCTCTAAAAGAAACTCAAGTTATTTTGTGACAGACCCTAAG
>QIJL01000045.1 GCA_003232435.1 Flavobacteriales bacterium
TGGGTGGGTTGTTTGATGCCAACCCATTCGAAACTTCTTCTAGAATGTCGGTGGTCGATCTTCCGGGAGAGTTTGGCAGAGGTCAACCGGCAACAGCGGCCGATTTTTCGGGGGCAGGTCTCCCTGTTGACTTTGCAGGCCCATTTCTAAATACATGTACCGGTACCGCTTGCGGGTTTGTGACGTTTAGCCCTGAGGCAGCGGGACCCGAGACTAGGGTAACCATAGTGACCGCTAAGAACACACATCCGACGGAAGCAATGATGGTGGACATGGCCCGCACGAGGGCAGGTGTTCTTCCGTCCGGTTCATTATACAGAACACGACGGGATCCGACTCCGACTGGTTCTCCCAGGCAAGTCGCTCCTGGTGGTTTCACCTCGTTCTTAGTGCCCGCTTTCCGGGATCCTACCATTTTTGGATATGCATCTGGGCAAGCTGTATTTGGAGGAGGTGTGGGGACTGCGATACAGCATGGTATATCAATGCCTGGGCAAAATAATTAATGTTTTTGAGTAAAGAGAGGGAGATGGGTTTTTACAAAAAGATGGCCTTTGGGCTTCCGTTTATACTCGGACTCTTGTTGTTTTTTGCCCAAGCCACAGAAGCCAAAGGGGAAATCCAAGAGCAGATTGATAGCTTAAAGAGCCCCCTTCCAAGAGCACGACAAGAAGCGATTTTGAACTTACTCAAAATCCGTGTCCCAGAGATTGTCCCCCCGATCCTCACAGCCCTGTCTGATCCCAATCCTTATGTGCGATATACCGCAGCATGGGCATTGAACCCGTATAGTATGAACCTGCCTGTCCAATATGACGGAACGAGTGCAAGCGTCTTCATGGACTTGCCGCAATTGACGCCCTTCAATTCAAAAGAAATCGTAAGTGCCTTGGTGACTGCACTCCCAGAGAGCGATTATTGGGTACGTCAAGAGATGCTCGAAACTTTAGAAAAGATACAAATCCACCAGCAAAAAAAAGGGCTCAGCCTCAGTGAGCAAGCAAGGCAGACCGTCTTGACACTATTTGAAGACCCAGACCCAGATATTCGAGCGGGTGCCGCGCAAAATATGCGTCTATGGAAAGGCGATTCGGCCATTGAAGCAGCGCTTCGTCAAGCATTCACCAACGATGTCTGGCGGGTACGACTAAGTGCAGTAAGTCATCTAAGGGATGATTGGAATATTCTCAGTGAAGCCCTACAAGATCCTCGTTTTGAGCTGCGATTTTGGGTTGTTGAATTTCTCCGAAAGGATGAGAAGAATGACCCTCGTAAAATCGATCTTCTCATTCAAGCCCTGCAAGACCCATCACTGCAAATTGTTTTTCCTGCGATAAAGGTTTTGGTCTCAACGAAGAGCGACAAGGCAATCATCCCCTTATTGTTATTGGAAGAAAGGTTGCAACGTTATGCTCCGGGGATTGATATTATCGGGGAGGCGATCACTAAAATTACGGGCCAGCCGCTTGAAGCCATCCGAAAAGCCTATCAAGCAAAAATGCACCAATTTATTTTAAAAACAAAGCCAATTAAGACCCCGGAGATCGACACACTCACCAGAAAATTACAAAGCGGACAACCCTCTGAAATCATATTTGCGATAAAAGAGATCCCGTGGCATCAAAGTGAATACAAAGCTTTACTGCTGGAAGGAGTAAAAACCAACAATACGCGTTTACGCTTCTCCTTCTTGAATGAGTTATCTACCTATATTGCACGCTATTATATTATCGCAGAAGAATTTGAGACTATTTTTCAGAGCCTAACTGAGGCAGCCGAAGACTCGAATCCTCATGTTCGAAGGATGGCGCTAAACGGTCTAACGAATTTTTTATACGAGCACGATGCTAAAAAATTTAGGGTGATCGCTTACCTTACAAGAGTGTACCGGGAGGAGAAAGATCCTTTCGTAACAAAAAATCGGATTCTTTATTTTGGTCATATTTGGGGGACAGACCCAGAAACCGTTATTTTAGCTCCTGAATTTAGGAAGTGAAAAGAGAGTAAGAGGGTCAGGCCTGCGAGAGTAAGTAACAATTTTTAGGGTCAGGTCTGCATAGCTGTAGTTAATTTAGGAGATTCTTATGTTTAAGAAAATTATTCTGTTTGTTCTCTTGATTCCTTCAATGGTATCGGGTCAATC
>QIJL01000146.1 GCA_003232435.1 Flavobacteriales bacterium
GCGTTTGTAAACCGCTTGCCAAAGGATGCTCCTTGTTGATCCTCTTCTGTTATATGAAAAAAGGGCAATCTCGTCTTTTGAACGGTTTTCAGCGTGTATTCAGTAAGCGTTTCGAATAGGTTACCTCCCTTTGCAATCTTTTTATGGCGAACTTCTTCACTCGAAGAACGAGCGAAAATCAGAATTGCGGTGGTGTTTTGAGAGTGGAATACCATAAATATTGTCCTAAGAGACTGTTTTGAAATGTATCAATTATTTTTTTATGCTTCTTTTTGGGCATTATTTCGTTAAAATTTATAACGATAGCCCTGCTATCCTTAAAAATTTTGCCTCATCCTGTCCAAAAATAACCTATAAAAATTCTAATCATACATTTCAAAACAGTCTCTAAATCAAAAGTACGATAAAATGCGCTTGTTTATTTTGGTCGAATTATCCTCGAGTCCATTACAATTTTAAAACATGCAATTTCAGCCTTACAGACTGCACAGTCGGTTACTGTATATGAAATTTAGAAATTTTTGAGAGTGCTCATGATAAAAAGTCTGCAGCTTCCGATGAAAAGGCAATTTCTTCAAATAAACAACCCATCTGAACCCGATAGTAGACCGATGAGTTGGTTGTCAAGCGTAAAGATTCTAGTTTTGCACCTGAAAAAAGGGTATAATCAGAATGCGATTAGAAGATATTCGGGCAAAAAAGATTGGTTTAGTACTGTCAGGAGGCGGGGTGAAAGGTATAGCACATATTGGTCTTATCAAGGCCTTAAAAGAGTATGCTATCGAGGCACAGATCGTTTCGGGAACCAGCGTTGGAGCCTTGGTTGGCGCTCTCTATGCAAATGGAAGTTCTATAGAACAAATGTTGTTGTTTTTCAGGGAGACCCCTTTACTGAAATACAATTTTTTCACTTTTGTCAAGGCCGGATTGATGGATACCGAAAAATATCACGAGCTTTTTAAAAAGCATTTCGAACACCATTCCTTCAAAACCTTGCCAAAAAAGCTTTACGTGACCGCAACCAATTTGCAAGACGGAGAAGAGACCTTGTTTTCAAGTGGAGAATTGGTAACTACCTTGTTGGCTTCGGCTGCCTTGCCACCGGTTTTTAGTCCGGTTGAAATAAATGGCCAATTGTATGCCGATGGTGGAATAATGAACAACTTTCCTGTGGAACCCTTAATGGAGGACTGTGATTTTATCATCGGAAGCAATGTTTCCGCCATAAAACGTGTACCAAAGGCAGCGATAAATTCTTCCCTAAAATTGACCAACAGGGTCACATCTTTGATGATCTACGCCTCGAACAAGGAAAAATTGAAGCATTGCGACCTCATTTTCGAACCCCGGCAGTCAGAAGCTTTTGGCGTATTGGACAAAAAAGGCATCAAAAAGGCTTTTGAAGTCGGCTATGATCATGCGATGAAAGTTTTGGAAAAGGAGCTTGCGGGGAGCAAATAGGAGGCGAGTTGCAGTGAACCGTGGGCAGTTGATGCCAAAAAATAGTGTCCTAGTAACTTATATACCCATTAATCAATAACAAGGTAAGTTCCCCCTTTGGGGGCTAGGGGGCTTTAGACATCGTCATAATCCACCTTTAAAGTAGGGGTAACAGGATGTGACTGGCAGGTCAAGACCAATCCTTCGGCGATTTCGGCGTCTGTTAAAATCTGATTTTTGACCATTTCCACTTTTCCTTCGGTTACTCGGGCGATGCAGCTACTACAAACTCCGCCTTGGCATGAATAGGGTGCGTCGATGTTTTGCTTGAGAACTGCATCTAGGACCAATTCATTTTTGTTCATGGAAAGTTCGAATTCCTCATCGTCCAAAACTATCGTTATGGCGGTTTTACCATCTGCTTTTTCAGGAAGCTCGTCCAAAATCTCGGTGGTCGTAAAAAGTTCAAAGTGGATTTTGTCTTTATCGACCCCGTTTTCCTCTAAAGTGCTTGAGACCAAGTTTATCATCGCTTCAGGGCCACAAAGATAGTAGCCGTCGAAATTGACGTCCTTGTGCTTGTTTTTCAAGGCATAGTTGACAGTTGACACATCGATACGGCCAAAGAGCGAATCTTGTTCCCGTGTTTGGCTATTGGTAAAATAGATAAAAAACCGATTGGAATATTCCAGTTCAATATTCCAGTTCAAATTTCATCAAATCGGTATAGAACATGGTCTCTTTTGTCGACTTATTCCCGTAGACCAAAACGAATTTGTTCCGTGGATTGCTTTTCAAAACACTTTTGGCAATGCTGATAATGGGCGTGATACCACTGCCTGCTGCGAAAGCGACAATTTTTTTAGGATTTGCTGTGGGATTAAAAACAAAACGACCTTCCGGGGGCATTACCTCTAACGCGTCGCCTACGGCAAGGTTGGTATTTGCAAAATCTGAGAACCCCCCCTTATCGACTTTTTTGACACCTATTGTTATAGAATCCCTTTTAGGGGATGAACTGATCGAGTAGGCACGTCGTAGTTCTTTGCCCTTGATTTCCTTTTTAATGGTTATGTACTGCCCCGGAATGAAATCGAAGGTTTGCAACAAATCTTTGGGAATCTCAAAAGTAATTGCAACGGAACTAGGCGTAAGCTGCTTGATATGCTTAACCGTGAGGGAATGAAATTGAGCCATTGATATCTTTAATTTGGTCAAATGGATTGCAAAACTAAGCAATGGTAAAGCCATAAAAAATGGAAAAGGCAAAAAATAGCATCTCTATGTAACAAATTTTATATTTACACCACTAACCCAACAGAACAAATAACCGACCTTATGTTCAAACGCTTCGCCAACCTTCAATGGAAAGCCTTTTTCAGATCTTCTTCTTTGGGAAAAAGTCTTGCCTTAAAGATCATCATGATCTTCTTTGGCATTTATATGCTGGCGTGCTTGGTAATGTTGGGTATTGGGCTTTATTTTATTCTTGAAGAGGCTTTCCCCAATGTAGACCCCATGCTCAAAGTGAGCGGGTATTTTCTGTATTGGATCTTGGGCGAGCTTTTCGTTCGCTACTTTATGCAAAAGCTTCCTGTTATGGATATCAAACCATTGTTGTTGATGCCCATCAAGAAGGACTCCATCGTACATTATATTTTGGGTCGATCTGCCTTTTCTTTTTATAATTTCTTGTCACTCTTTTTATTCGTCCCTTTTGCCATTGTGTTATTGGTAAAAGGGTATCCCGCTTTGAACGTTTTGGTCTGGTTATTTGCCGTGGCCTGCATTTCGCAATCGATTAACTTTCTCAATTTTATCATTAATAAGAGTGACAAAGTATTAATCGGACTGATGATCATTTTAGCGACGGTCTACGCTGTAGACTATTTTCAACTGTATCCGATAAAAGAACAAATGGGCAAACTTTTTCATCAATTATATGCGAATTCCATTTGGGTTGTGGTTCCCTTGGCTATCGCCATTTTGACCTATTATGTCAATTATCGTTTCCTTCGGAACAAGATATATCTCGACGCTTCTATCAAGGAAAAAGTCAAGGAAGCCTCGACTTCCGATCTGGGATGGACGAAGCGTTTTGGAAGCATCGCACCCTTCCTTCAACTTGATTTGAAATTGATATGGAGGAATAAACGAACCAAGACGCAGGTCTTTATTTCGTTGGCCATGGTTTTCTACGGGCTGTTCTTTTATTTTCAAAGTATGTATGGAGCCACCTCGGCGATCTATGCCTTTGTCGGTATCTTTATTACCGGGATCTTTATGGTCAATTTCGGGCAGTTCATTCCGGCTTGGGACAGCGAGTACTACACCATGCTCATGGCCCAGAACATACCCATGCGCAATTATCTTGATTCGAAGGCGGGCCTGATCTATGTCAGTATCGTTTTTATGTTCTTGCTGTCGATACCCTATGTGTATTTTGGGTGGGAGGCCTTGGCCAT
>QIJL01000379.1 GCA_003232435.1 Flavobacteriales bacterium
AACGACTCATTTTCTTACTCAGGCGAGGGGTAGTATTCATGTCCATAAAGATAGTTTTCTATTTAAACTTATCCCATGGCATTGTAGGAAAATTAGCAGGTAAGACGTTGGGTACGACCTATAATGGTTTGCAAGATATACCTAAAAATTTGATCATCAAATACTTTTTAGGCTTGATATTCTGAAATATCCTTCAAAAACTGGATTATTCGTTAAAACGCATTCTTTCAATTATTTAACATTAAATAAATACGGCGAATGGGACGGTATGGACTATTGCGCGCTCCAAAAATCGTTAAAATGCGCGCTTTGTCGAACTGTTTCATCCGCTGAGGTAAAAACGAATGTGCTATCGCGATATTGCCCAAGTGCGGGATTAAAAAACAAGATGATAAGGCAGCATAAAACAGGCGAAAGACCATTATTTAAACTACTTTTGACGAAATTTTTTAGATGGACTTTAAAACGGAAATCGCAAAGCGAAGAACTTTCGGAATTATTTCCCATCCTGATGCCGGTAAAACTACATTAACCGAGAAGCTTTTGTTGTTCGGGGGTGCCATTCAAGAAGCTGGTGCTGTCAAAAACAACAAAATAAAAAAGACGGCCACCAGTGATTTCATGGAAATCGAAAGGCAGCGAGGAATTTCCGTAGCGACTTCTGTTTTGGCATTCATATATAAGGACAAGAAAATCAATATTCTCGATACTCCTGGTCATAAAGACTTTGCTGAGGACACGTTTAGAACATTGACCGCCGTTGATAGTGTTATCGTGGTAATCGATGTTGCCAAGGGTGTGGAAGAGCAAACAAAGAAATTGGTCGAGGTCTGTCGTATGCGAAACATTCCGGTGATTGTCTTTATTAATAAATTGGATAGGGAAGGAAAAGATGCTTTCGACTTGCTCGATGAAGTAGAACAAAAATTAGAGCTCAAGGTAACTCCACTTAGCTTCCCTATCGGAATGGGTTATGATTTCAAGGGAATTTATAATCGCTATGAAAAGAACATTAACCTATTTAGGGGTGACAGCAAAAAGAACATCGAAGAAACAGTTGCCTTTGATAATCTTGAAAACAAAGAATTAGAGAACCTAATAGGGGTAAAAGCCGCTGAAACTTTACGTGAAGATCTTGAATTGGTAAACGGTGTGTATCCTCCATTTAACAAAGAAGACTACTTGAACGGAAAACAACAACCTGTTTTTTTTGGTTCTGCCTTGAATAATTTTGGGGTTCGTGAACTACTTGATTGCTTCATTGACATTGCACCACCACCTCTTGCGAAAAAGGCAGAGGAGAGAATAGTCATGGCCAACGAGAAGGAAATGACCGGCTTTGTTTTCAAAATTCACGCCAATATGGATCCCAAACATCGTGATAGGCTTGCTTTTGTAAAAGTCGTTTCTGGAACTTTTGAGAGGAACAAACCTTATTTACATGTTAGGCTTGATAAGAAGTTGAAATTTTCAAGTCCGAATGCTTTTTTTGCGGAGAAAAAAGAAATCGTGGATATTTCCTATCCAGGAGATATTGTTGGGCTACACGATACAGGAAATTTTAAAATCGGAGATACACTGACCGAAGGAGAGAAACTCAATTATAAGGGTATACCTAGCTTCTCGCCTGAACATTTCAGATATATCAATAACGCGGACCCTATGAAAGCCAAACAACTCTATAAGGGCATTGACCAATTGATGGACGAGGGAGTGGCACAACTCTTTACTTTAGAGATGAATGGGAGAAAGGTAATAGGTACAGTAGGAGCATTGCAATTTGAGGTGATACAATACCGCTTGGAGCACGAGTATGGGGCCAAATGCACCTATGACAACTTTCCTGTTCACAAGGCATGTTGGGTAGACCCTGAAGACAAAAAGAACATTGAATTCAAGGAATTTTTAAGAGTAAAACAAAAATTTCTGGCTAAAGATAAAAATGGACAACTGGTCTTTTTGGCCGACTCTCAATTCTCGTTACAAATGACACAGCAGAAGTATCCCTCGGTGAAATTGCGTTTTACTTCGGAGTTCGACTGAGAGCCTGTTTTGAAATATCTCGATTATTTTCTTATACCCTCTTTTTGCGCATAACTTCGTTAAAATTTTAAACCGTCCGCCTTATTTTAG
>QIJL01000166.1 GCA_003232435.1 Flavobacteriales bacterium
TTGGCTGTTGGCGATACGGTTTTGGTTGTCTGCTACGATTATGAGGATGATTATAGTATACCCGGTAGAAAATCCATTCTAAAAATAAATTCGTTTGAAGATCCTTTGGTAAAATCCATTCGAAAATATGTCGATAGTGATCAAGATGCGCTCAAGCTGAAAAAAGATATCGGACTTTGGGCAACACAAGGTCTCGGTCGCTCTTTAGAAGGAATTATTGGATGTGGAGAGGAGTTGGAAACAGTGGATGACACTGATCATATGCCAGAGAATGAGTAACTTTATTGATGCTAAAGAATCGGACAGGCAGGAATGAAATTGACACTATATCAAATTGACGCTTTTGCCGAAAACTTGTTTTCTGGAAACCCTGCTGCGGTATGTGTTTTAGACACTTGGCTAGATGATTCAACCATGCAACTGATTGCCATGGAAAATAATCTCGCCGAAACCGCATTTCTTGTTAAAACGGATAATCGCTATGAGATTCGCTGGTTCACTCCTGAAATTGAAGTGGATCTCTGCGGGCATGCCACACTGGCCTCGGCCTATGTGTTATTCCGGTTTTTCGAGTCAGATGCCTCCCGACTTGAATTTTATTCCCCTAGAAGTGGAACTTTAAAAATTGAAAAGGGCAATGACGGGTATCTGACAATGGATTTTCCCAGAGATGAGACTTCTCTAATAAATGAAGTGGAAGCCATCAATAAAGCCATTGGCGCTGTGCCCGTCAAAACAATTAAGGGCAAAACAGATTATCTTTTGATTTATAGTTCGCAAAAGGAAATTGAACGAATTTCGCCAAACTTTCATTTGCTGGACCAATTGGATTGTCGCGGGGTCATCGTATCGGCACCAGGAGATGAAGTCGATTTTGTTTCCCGATTTTTTGCCCCTCAATGCGGTATCCCAGAAGATCCAGTGACTGGATCCGCACATACTACCTTGACACCTTATTGGTCAGAGATTTTGGGCAAGAATAAAATGACGGCAAAGCAATTGTCGCCCAGAGGTGGAAATCTGCTATGCGAAAATCATGGAGAACGGGTTAAGATATCGGGAAAAGCAGTTCAATATCTAATAGGGGAAATTGAACTCTAATTTAAAATAATAAATTTAGAATGTATCCACTACGAAGAAACCGAAGATTACGAGCGAATGATTCAATCCGGCATCTCGTTCGCGAAACCATTTTGACTCCAAGTGATTTCTTGGTGCCCCTTTTTTTGGTGGAAGGAAAAGGTATCAAAGAGGAAATCGCCTCAATGCCTGATTACTACCGATTGAGCCTCGACAATTTGGAAAAAGAAGTCAAAGAACTTTGGAAAATGGGCCTTTGTGCAGTATTGCTTTTTGTAAAAGTGCCGGATAATTTAAAGGACAACAAAGGTTCGGAAGCATTGAATGCGAACGGATTGATGCAATTGGCCATCAAAACGGTCAAAAACGCCTGCCCGGATATGTTGGTCATGACCGATGTGGCCCTAGACCCCTATTCATCTTATGGCCATGACGGAATTGTTGAAGGGGGCAAAATATTGAATGACAAGACAGCCGAGCTTTTAGCGGAAATGAGTGTTTCACATGCCAATGCCGGTGCCGATTTTGTAGCCCCAAGCGATATGATGGACGGTCGTATTAAAATTATTCGAGAAGCTTTGGAAGATGAGGGTCTTATAGATACGGGAATCATGAGCTACAGTGCGAAATATGCGAGTGCTTTTTACGGGCCGTTTCGCGATGCATTGGATTCTGCACCCGCTGATTTAAAGGGTGTTCCTAAAACCAAAAAGACGTATCAAATGGATCCCGCTAACCGTTTGGAAGCCATTCGTGAAACCCGGATGGATATAGAAGAAGGTGCCGATATCGTAATGGTAAAACCCGGACTTTGTTATTTAGATATTGTTCGTGACATCAAAAATGTAGTCGATGTACCTGTGGCCGTCTATCAGGTTTCCGGAGAATATGCCATGCTAAAGGCCGCTGCCGAAAAAGGATGGCTCGACCATGACGCCGTAATGATGGAGCAATTGATTTCTATCAAAAGGGCCGGTGCGAATATTATCGCAAGTTATTTTGCGAAGGATGCGGTCAAGTTGATGGGGTAACTTTTCAATTTGTCATTCCG
>QIJL01000526.1 GCA_003232435.1 Flavobacteriales bacterium
AATGGAATTATCGGAACAACAGATGGAAAAACACTTTACGTTGCCGACATAGGCGACAAAAAAACATATTCTTATTCCGTAAATGAGGATGGAAGTCTTTCCCATAGAAAACTGTTTTGCGAACTTGGTTCCGATGGTATGACCATCGATAATCAAGGCAATGTTTATTTGACAGGAGACGGGGTTACGGTCTTTGACAAATCAGGCAAACAAATCAAACATATAGCGGTACCCGAAAAATGGACCGCCAATGTGACTTTCGGCGGATCGAACCAAAACATTCTTTTTATTACCGCGATGGATTCGGTCTATACTTTGGAAATGACCGTCAACGGAATTCGGTAGGCCTAGATTTATTTCCCAAAAAATGAAGAACGGTAAAATCAAATCATCCGAAGAAATTGCGAAACATAAAGCGATAAGGGACGAAATCAAAAAATGTTTCAATGATTTGGGATCCTTTGGTAAAGACGAAATCGATGCCGCCTTGGAACTTATTGAAATCAAGTCGCTAAAAAAAGGAGGGCATTTGCTTCGTGAAGGAGACGTTTCGGCCAAAACTTATTCGATAATCTCAGGCTGTGTTAGACAATACTACCTCGTAGATGGCGAGGAGAAAACAACGTTTTTTTATACTGAGGGACAGTCGATTTACTCTCCGAACAATAATTCCGAAAGAATTCCGGCCAAATATTATCTATCTTGTGTTGAGTATACAACACTTTCTGTTTTGACTTTAGAAAATCAAGAAGAGATGTATAGAAGATTTCCGGTATTGGAATCTGCAAGTCGGGCTTCCTTGAGGGAAGAATTGCACAACTACCAAGAAATGTTGGCGACCTACATTACGACAAGCCCCAAGGAACGCTATCTAAATTTATTGAAATTCAGACCTGAATTGGTCAATAGAGTCCCGCAATATCAACTTGCGAGCTATCTTGGTGTAACTCCTGAGACGTTAAGTCGAATACGCAGACGCGTTTTTGTAAAATGAACTCGTCTTGAGTTTTTCTTTTACCTGCTATTTTCACACCTGCCTAAAGGCCGGCAGGCAGGTTTTGCGCCCTGATTTTGTCTTTTTTGAGTACTGTCCGCCTATGGCGGATGCTACTCAAAAAAGCCTTCATTACGGCACAACCTGCCCGTCCGTTCAGGCGGGAAGCCGAATCCCGATATCGGGACGGTTCCAAACAAAAACTCAAGACGAGTTCAATGATATTTCTTGACGAAAGTCAATGAACTGGAATTTCTATCTCTTTAATTTTGCACTTTCCTCGGCACGATGTTTCGTTCTTAGTTCGTTGTAACGAGTTATACTATTTTTAAATAAATGAAAGCAGTTACAAGAACAAAATACGGCTCACCAAATGTGCTTCAAATAAAGGAATTACCAAAGCCGATTCCCAAAGATAACGAGCTATTGATTCGGGTTCACGTCACGACGGTCAATAGAACCGATTGTGGCATTCTTACCGGAAAGCCTTATGTGATAAGGGCCTTTGTCGGGCTTTCAAAACCGAGACATCTTGTACCCGGAACCGACTTCGCAGGTCAAATCGAAACCATAGGAAAAGATGTAACCAACTTCAAAATCGGTGATCGCGTTTTCGGGCTTTATGACGAGGGATTACAATCTCAGGCCGAATATATGACCTTTAGGGAGGATAAGGCTTTGGCAAAGATTCCCGATGGAATAACATACCAAGAGGCGGTCGCGAGTGCCGAAGGTGCCCACTACGCATCTAACTTTATTGATAAAGTGAACTTAAAAGCAGGTGATAAAGTTTTGGTCAATGGAGCGACAGGAGCCATCGGTTCGGCTGCTGTGCAATTGCTGAAACATTTGGGAGCCTTCGTGACCGCAGTAGGCAACACAAAAAATATGGAGATGATCAAATCATTGGGAGCTGATAAAACCTATGATTATCTAAAGGAAGATTTTACCAAAGATCCCGAGAAATATCATTTCGTTTTCGATGCGGTAGGTAAAAGTTCTTTTCCAGAGTGTAAACACCTGTTGCTTCCCAAGGGGATTTACATTTCTTCAGAATTAGGTCCGAATGCGCAAAATTTATATCTCCCCCTTTTGACATGGTTAAGGGG